>NATN01000262.1 GCA_002085355.1 Candidatus Zhuqueibacterota bacterium 4484_87
CAGCAACAAAAACTGGAGCCATGACATTGGGAATGATGTGGCGCCAAATGATACGCCAGCGGCCGATCCCCAGGGCAATTGCAGCCTGAATGTAATCGCGTTCCCGCACAGAAAGTACTTCGGCTCTCACCAAGCGCGCCAGCCCGGGCCAGCTCGTGAGTGCAATGACAATCATCACGTTGTAAATATTGGGCTCCAGCATGGCGATGACCATGAGCAGAAGAAAAAACGAAGGAATCGAAAGAATGAGATCGACCAGACGCATGAGGAGACTGTCGATTTTTCCGCCAAAAAATCCGGCCAGTGCACCGACGAGAACCCCGATGATGCCGGCTAATCCTGAAGAAATAAATCCCACACTCATGGAGATGCGAGCCCCGTAAAGCACACGTGCAAACACATCTCTGCCATTCATGTCTGTCCCAAAGGGATGACTCACCGAAGGTGATTGATAAATTTCGTCCAGGTGAATCTCGTCAGGATCAATACGAGCCAGCCACGGTCCTGCTATTGCTGCCAGGAAAAGCAGCGTCAGGATAAATGCCGCGCTGAGCGCGAGCTTATTTCGCGCATATTGTCTGACGAATATTTTGAATAAAGATGTCGAAGTCTCTCTTTCACTCATATTTTATCCTCGGATCGACAATCGCATATAAAATATCCGCAATCAAATTTCCAAAAAGAAGCAGGAAAACCGAAAAGACAGAAGCCCCCATAATCACCGGATAATCTCTGGCGAGCACAGCCTGATAAGCCAACCTTCCCATACCGGGCCAGGCAAAAATTGTCTCGATGATGACGCTTCCGCTTATCAACCCCGGCAAACTTAAACCGAGAATTGTGACAATGGGCAGCAGCGCATTGCGCAAAGCATGTTTAAAAATTACCTGTCGTTCACTCAAGCCTTTTGCCCGCGCAGTAGTGATGTAATCCTGGCGAATTATTTCCAACATACCGGAACGCGTATAGCGAGAAAGCCATGCCAATCCCGACAACGAGAGAACGGTCACCGGCAGAATGGCGTGTTTGAAAATATCCAGGAGCTTCCCCAAAAACGACAGATTTTGAAATTGATAAAACAAAGAATGCATCCCGGAAATCGGTAGCCACGATAATTTCACAGAAAACATGAGAATGAGCAGCAGCGCCAGCCAGAAACCGGGAACTGCCATTCCGATGAACACAAATACTGTGGAGATTTTGTCGAACAGGGAGTACTGTTTCACTGCTGAGAGAATACCAATTGGTACAGCAATTAAATAAATCAAGAACAATGACGCTAAATTCAGAAGAATAGTATTGGGTAAGGTGTCGCGAATTTTTTCCAGCACCGGCTGATGGTCTTTGAAAGAATTACCAAAATCAAAAACTATCATTTTTTTGAACCAAAGCCAGTATTGTTCATAAAGCGGCTTGTCAAGTCCGTAAATTTTTTCCATCCGCTGCCGCGCCATTGCCATTCCTGGTTTCATCTGCGTTTCCAATTCCGTCGGTTTTCCCGGCGCCAAATGAATGATGAGGAAAGTGATAACTGTGATTCCGAGATACAATGGAATGAGCGTTAAAATTCGGCGAATGATAAAATTTCGCATGTCTTCTCCAAATTTAGCCGACAGCCCGGATCAGCGGAGAAAAAGCAATTTTCGGTACAATATTTTTGCGCCGACCGCAAGACGGAGATAATAGACTCCGCTGCTCACTGGCCGGGCAAAATCATTCTTTCCGTCCCAGCTCACTTGATATTTTCCCGCCTTTGCCTGTCGCTGGCTCACCAGGTTTCTAATCGGTTGTCCCAGAGTGTTGAAGACAATCACACTCACCGCGCCGGTCGAGTTTTCTCCGATCTGGTAATTAATCACAGTTGAGCCATTGAATGGATTGGGGTAATTTTGTTCGAGATAAACGGTTTTCGGGACGGTGATTGTAACTTTCGCTTCATCGGAAAAATTAACTGATCCATCCAGGTCCTGCTGTTTCAAGCGATAAAAGATTTTTCCCATCGGGGGATGCGCATCCACATAGGTATAATGATTTGCAGCAGTTGGATTTTCAGCCGCCGGGACAAAACCAATCTCCCGCCAAGCTTCTGATTCGATTTTTCTCTGTAAATAAAATCCGTAATTATCGCTCTCGGAAAGAGTCAGCCACTTCAAATAAACTTTGCCATTAATCAGCTTTGCAGAAAAATCTACCAGCTCCACAGGAATTGCTCCCTGAACAGTGACAGATCCATTTTCAAAAAGAATCTCGGTGTTGGCGCCGCCCAATTGAACTGCATCGAAAATCAATGGTGATTGCAATCCATTGGCGCCGCTTATCTGAAAGTTCAGAAAAAAGATCACTCCCCTGCCTTGCAGCACAGGTGAGCCGCCACCGACAATTACAAGGCTATTTCCCAGATCATAAGCTGATGGATTCCAGTTTTGCGTGATTGTGGCATTGTTGTCCAATGAAATAAAGTCGATAACAGATGCGTCAAAAGAAAGGTTTACCCGAAACGAAGAAACATTTGCCTCAGTCAAATCTGTGACAAATACAGGCAATTTGAGCGAAGTCTGCGGCGCGACAGTTGTATCGGGCATTGAAAATAACACTTGCAATGGCGGCTGGCCCGTGATAGAAATATGTCCGTCTTGCGTGACAGCAACCGGCACTCCCTCATTAAATCGCGTCTGAGAAAAAACAAGATCACTACCAGAGCCGTTTTCGCCGACGACTGTGAAATTCAACCAGGCGAGTACGCCACTGCCGGACAAAGTATCACTGCCGGAAATATCAATATCCACATTGTTCAGGTTCGCATTCGTAACCAAATCACAGCCTTCAGCAATAGTATTTTCAAGGCTCACTGAATTCAGATAAAGATCAAATTTACTGAATTGAATCTGAAAATGGCAACTTCTCACGAAGAGAGATGTCAGGTCGTCCACCCGAAGGGGAATAGAAACAGTGGTTCCCGCTATTAAACTGGTATCCGGCAAAGAAACTGCAACTTCAGGAGGCGACAGAATAGAAATCGAGCCATTTTCACAGTTTGTAAAGGGATAACCCTGGTTCAAAATTGTCGTATCAATTGCGACCCGGGCATTTGCGCCAACGGATCCGATCGGCACAAATTGAAGCCAAAAAAGTACACCACCGGAGAAATCCAACGGCACATTTCCGGATAAATTGACATAAATTGAATCGCCGCCAGTTTCCCCGTTTATAATATTCCAGGTGCTGGTCAATGAATTTTTTAGAGAAACTCCGTCAAAACGCAAATTCAAAGTATCAAATACGAGCGTCATTTGCAATTGATTCACCTGCTCGCTTTCCAGGGAAGAAATACGAACGGGCAGATTTATTGGTAATTGCAATTCGCGGCTCGTGTCAGGCGCTGAAATTTCCACAGTGAGCGGCAAGACAAATGGTTGCGAAACAGACTGAATTGTCAGTGGATTTTTATAATTTTCAACAATCTGCAACCCTGTTTGCCTGCTTTGATTGGCAGGCAAAAAATAGGTCTCAAAAGGCAGGCTGAATTTTCCTTCAATTTTGCTTCCCGTAAAAAGGATGCCTGTATCAGCGTAGGACTTGTCATCCACGCCTGTATCTGAGGTACCATCGTCCGTGCCGCCAGAAGAACTATCACGATAGTAAAGCCGATAACTAGCATTCGCCAATTCAGTAAATTCACTTATCAGCACAAAAGTGCCAAGTCCTACAATGTGGTAGGGATAATACATAAACCGAAACGTCCCAACTGTGATATTTAAGCCGAAAGTAGATATTTTGTATTTGATCTCCCGAATCATGCGGACAGAGCCCACTTTTTTCTTGTAGGTTTCCACTTTCAAATCTTGTTCACTTTTATTAAGGCTGATGCCGGCAACTTTGCCTTTGACGCGCGCCTTCATGCGATCGAGAATATCGATATTCTGTCCGCCATTTTCAGGTAAAATGCGCCACCGATCAATTATGCCGTATTTGCTGTGGCCTATGTAATAACCACTTGCACTGAGAGAATCGGAATATCCGTCATTTCCTGAAATATAACGGAGGTAATCCGTGAGATTAGGATCACGCTGCAATGTTTGGGAACGATAGACATAAACGTAACGGATACTTCCCGGCCGCAGCGGATCAGCAATCTGAAGTTCAACTCTCGGATACAATTTTGAATCTTCATCCGAAATCCACTGATATTTTTGCGCTTGATCACCGGCATCGCGGGCGAGAAACAGCAACTCATCATTTGTGTCAAGTGTGCCGTTTGGCGTAATGAAATAGTCCCAGCTTCCGTCCAATTCATCAATTTGCGTGGTTATCTGCTTCCATGCCTCCTGTTCGGAATCATAGACGAACACAAACAACTCGCTGATTGGAACAGAGTTGAAAGAAGCCAGATCAGTGCCTCTGACGATAATGGTTTCGTAATCTCTGAGATTATCCCAATTAGCAAATGTCAAAGCAGGAATGCACAAAGACACATAAATCGCTGCTAACAAATATCGATAAATTTTACTCATTTCATCTCCGAATCGAGGAAAAATTTGAAGTCCGAACAAATCTGGATGTTCGTTTATTTTAAGATAGGAAAATTGAGAATAAATATCAACAGAAAAAATTCTTTAATGAATGTTCAATTGAATGCCTCACATCAATGCGAAACTCATTGCCATCTAATTCAGTAAGAGACAAAAAAAATCCCGAACTCAATTAAAACGTGCAATTAAGTTCGGGATCAAATTGATTTTTAAATCATTAAAAAATCTACCGCAACAGGATCATCTTTTTCGTCGCAATAAAGCGATCTGTCTTCATTTGATAAAGGTAAATCCCATTTCCGACAGGATTTCCACGATCATCACAGCCATCCCACCGCAACGAATAATTTCCGGCTGCAGTCGAACCATTCCAGAGGGTACGTATTGCCTGCCCAAGTTGATTGTAAATGACGACTTTCACGTGCGCAGTTCGCGGTACGGACATCCGGAATTCCGTCCCCGGATTGAACGGGTTAGGATAATTTTGCGATAAAGAAAACCGTTCAGGTACCTCATTTTGTTGATAATTCTGTCTATCCTTTCCTGCTATTTTCTTGTCCAGCCCCTTCTTTTTAACCTCAATGGCAGAAAATTTTGGGCTATCGAGAATGCGAAAGGTTTTGACTTCCAAAATTCCGTCGGAAATGTACACATCAAATTCTTTGGACAGGGCAGCATCATGTCCTGCTTCGGCAAAAATGTCGAAATTATTCAGCACAATATTTCTCTCCAAGGCAACACTGAATTTTCGTTTATTCGGTGCATTGTAATAAATTTCGGCAAATAAAAGAGTTACGTGATACCAACCCGCCTCAGGAACGGTAAATTTGTAATCTCTCATGCTGTAATGTTCTGTTTGAAACAGCGGATCGTCATTGGTATTTTTGATGTTATGTACTGTGTGGAAAGTCCTTCCGCCCGTATAGCCCCAGGAGCCTGCTTGAAATGGTTGATCAGCTTGCCACTGTCTGCCATCGGTTCCGGTGTACTCGCCTCCGCCACAATTAACTCGGACAAGATATTCCCCGGCCGGAGCTTGCTCAATTACAAAATCATTTGCACTTTGAACAGACCCTGCCGGAGTAACCACTTCAATTTTGCCCGTCGTAGCATTTGCAGGCACAACCGCAATGATCTGGTTTTCAGAAACGACATTAAAGTTCGAGGCATCAGTTCCGTTGAACCGAACATGAGAAACGCCAACAAAATTTGCACCGTTAATCGTCACTTGAGTGCCAACAGTCCCTTGCGTCGGAGAAAAATCAGAAATTGAAGGAGGTCCTGCTGGTTGCAACACAGTCACTGTTTGCGTCGCATTTTGCCAACCCTGATCCGGATTTTCACCAATTTCGATTGTAGGCGTTCCAGTTGAAGCATCGCGGTAATAAATTTGCATCTGGTTTGTGCCAGCAGCTAAAATTCCCTCAGTCGCCGGAATGAACGGATTCTGAGTGAGAGAAAATTCTCCCGATCCTGATGTTGAGGAAAAATATAGCGTTGTATTCTGATCCACGTTTATGGCATTTCCCAAACTACTCTGCGTTTGAACAGTAATCACTTCTGTCACAGAATCCGTAAATACTGTCCTTGCCGGTGTAATGATTACCAATCGATCGATTTGTTCAACCGGTGGATTAACGCCACCTCCGGTTATTTCAATGGCTGCAATTTTCGGGCTATCTTTGACCCGCACAAAGGCGACATCAAGGATATTGTCAGTGACATTAATTTCATACATCCGCTCAAGGGCAAAATCGGCGCCGACAACTGAAAAAATATCAAAATCGTCAAGCACGCGATTTCCTTCAATAATAACATCAAACAATCTGCGGTTTGCGTCTCGATAGAAAATTTCAGCAAATAAAAGCTTCACTTGATAAATACCAGGCGTCGGAACTGTAAATCGATAATACTTCATACTGAAATGTTCCGATTGAAATAATTTGTCATCATCAGTATTGGCAATACTGCGCGCGATACGATAAGTCCTTCCGCCGACATAACCATAGGAACCGTCAGAAAAAGGCTTGTCCGCTGCCCATTGATTTCCTGCATGATCAGTGTATGCCGGGCCGCCGCAATTTATTCTTAAAGCAAAGGCAGCGCCCGGATCAACAGTGAAATCACTTTCGCTTGTGTCAGCACCGGCAGCGTTTGTGATAATAATAGGCCCGGTGCTTGCGCCCGGCGGTACTGTTGCAGTTACTTCCTGGTCAGAAACAATATTAAACTGCAAAGCAGCGACGCCGTTGAAAGTTACGGATGTGACTCCGGCGAAATGATCGCCGTTGATGGTGACTGAACTTCCTACCTGTCCGTGTGTTGGCGTGAATTCAGAAATCACAGGAGGCACGGGTTGTCCGATCACAGAAATTGCTTGCGTTGCATTTATCCAGCCTTGATCAGGATCTTCTGATGCATGAATTTGATAATTTCCCGAGGTCGAATCCCGATAGTAAACATCGACCAAATTATATCCTTTGGGAATCACTACGCTATCCACAGGTACAAAAGGATTGGCAACCAGAGAAAATTCACCTGTCGGGGATGAAGATGATAGCTGGATTAGAGTATTTTCACTGACATTTACGGGAATACCGATACTGCTTTGAGTCTGAATCGTGATAACGCTGGAGACAGAGTTTGCCACAACAGAGCGAATCGGTGTTACAAAGGCAAGTTTTGAAATATTCAGCACCGGCGGATTTGGATTGAGATCAAA
>NATN01000052.1 GCA_002085355.1 Candidatus Zhuqueibacterota bacterium 4484_87
GGCATGGGCGGTGCAGTGAAAAATTTGGGTATGGGATTGGCGAGCCGAAAGGGAAAGTTGCGCCAGCACTCTTCAGTAAAACCCTGGATTGATGCGCCTAAATGCACCGGTTGCGGCCAGTGCATTTTATGGTGCCCGGAAAATGCAATTACCATGAACGGCGACGTGGCAGTCATCAATGAAGAAATATGTATCGGATGCGGCGAGTGTTTGACGGTTTGCCATTTTGGCGCTGTGCAATATAATTGGAAGACGTCGAGCGACCAATTACAGAAAAGAATGGCGGAACATGCATTGGGTTCCATCGTCAATAAAAGAGACAAGGTATGTTTCTTTAATGTGGTTATGAATGTAACTAAAGATTGTGATTGTCTGGGCACAAAACAGAAGCCAATTATTCCAGATATTGGCATCCTGGCATCTTTTGATCCTGTTGCCATCGATAAAGCGAGTCTGGATTTGATTGAAGAAAATGGTGGGAAAAGTCTGGCGCAGCTCTCTTATCCGTCACTGAATCCGATGATTCAGTTGGAGCATGGTGCCAAAATTGGACTTGGTGAGCTGGAGTACGAGCTTGTAAAAATTATTGACAGGAGTCATGAGTAATGGATTTTTTTGAGTTGGTACAGAAAAGAAAAAGTGTTCGCAAATTTGAATCGAAAGCGGTGCCGATGTCTGCTATAGAAAAGATAATGAATGCAGCACGGCTCGCGCCTTCATGGCGAAATCGGCAGAGCTGGAAGTTTATTTTAGTCACTGATTCTGCTTTAAAAAAACAGCTCATTCAATGTACAGATTCGTTTAATCAAGCCTGGCTTGGCGGTGAGTTTGCCATTGTTGTTGCGTGCGGGGATCCACGGCGCAGCGGAGTCCGGGATGGTTTGCCCTATTTTATGGTGGATGCTGCCATTGCCATGGAACATCTTGTGCTGGCAGCGACTGAACTTGGCCTGGGAGCATGCTGGATCAGCGCCTTCAACGAAGAAAAAGTTAAAAAATTATTGGAAATTCCGGAACACATCAGAGTTGTGGCTTTGTCTCCATTGGGGTATCCGGCAAAAAAGGACAGTCTGGCAGGTGCTATTGCCAGGAAGGTTGTTAAAAGCAAAAACAGAAAACCTTTGAATGAGGTTTACACATTGAATAAATGGGAGTAGTAAATGGTTGATCGGGATACCTTGGAAAAATTTCTCGCTGACTTTTTGAAAGTTGAAGACTTTGAAGATTATTGTATCAATGGCATTCAAGTTGAAGGGGGGCAGAAAATTCAAAAAATTGTCCTCGGCGTCAGCGTAAGTCAACGGCTTTTCCGCGAAGCAGCGCAAAGAGGGGCAGATGCTATTATTGTCCATCACGGGTTGTTTTGGAAAAATGATCCTACTCCTTTTTCATTGCGGGGTTTACTGCGCGATCGCGTCGCCACTTTGCTCAAAAATGATATTTCACTTTTCGGATATCATCTGCCACTGGACGCTCATCCGGAAATCGGCAACAATGCCATGATTTTGCAGATTCTTGGTTTGACGCAGCGGGATGCTGTTGATGTTGGGTTTATGGGAACCTTCCCCAAGCCGATTTCAAGAGAAAATTTGTTGTTTTTGGTGAATGAAAATCTGGAAACAAAGGCACAACTTTTTCCGTTTGGCAAAGAACAGATTAAATCCGTTGCTGTAATCAGCGGTGCGAGTTCCAGTGACTATCCGCTGGTCGCTACATCGGGTGCAGACGCATTCATAGCAGGAGAAATCAAAGAAAATCATGTCCGGGAAATTGAAGAGGTCGGCATGAATTTCATCAGCGCGGGGCATTATAATACAGAGCGATTCGGTGTGCAGGCTTTGGGTGATTATATTTCCCAGCATTTTGATGTCCATTGTGAATATGTGGATGTACCGAATCCTGTGTGATTTTTAAATACAAATAAGGGATAACTTTTCGTTATAATTTTTACCTCTTTTAGCGCTTTTATTCGGCAAAAAATTGAAGAAAATGTGCTTGACTTTTTGTTCAATTTTGATTAATTTATTTTTCCGATCTAATGATCTAATTTTTTTATCTTTAAGTGAGTCAATTTTTCCCAGTTGCTTTGATTGGATTCGTTTTAACCTCGCCAGTGTCACATAATCTGTATTTGGCAAAATATCATCGAATTGTCTCGGAAAGCGACTATGCACATTCAAGTATTGTTAGCAACAAATGATCTTTCATGTCAAAAATTTTTTCATCAGGGATTGCGATTCTACCAGCATTTATTTCGGTTGGAAATATGCAGTTCAATCGATGAATTACTGCAGCGGTCTTTTACGTTCCCATATCATTTGATCATTTTGGATGCTGCTTTGCGAGCGACGCCGCAATTTTCGATTTTAATGAGTAAGCGGGCGGAGTTGCGTGCTCCGCTACTCGTATCAGTGGAAAAAGAACACGAGATGCTTTCTTGGCGCCAATACTTTCCTGATGCAGATGATATCATTGTTCGTTCTTCAAAGATGTTTAAACAACTGCCAATTTTTCTCCAATCCATTTATCAAAAAAAGCGGATATTCCAACAGAGACAGCAAAGTAAGTTGAAGCCAGTATCGCCACCAACGATTGACCCGGAAAGGGAAAGTGACGTTGGAGTGTGTATTGTCGATCAGAAATACCGCTTTATCTCAGTGCATCCCAAAATTTCCAAAGCGCTTGGCTATTCAGAAACCGAATTGCTTGCACTGTCTCTGGATGATCTGGTTCATCCGGATCATTTTGTTTCCTATCAACATTGGTTGGCGGAACGGGCAGACGAGAAAAAAACGAACCCATTTTTGACCACGCTTTTTTCGAGAGACGGACATGCAATTCCCGTGAAATTACAATTTCGTCCATATCGCAATGCGCACCATCAGATAATTCATTACAACCTGGAAATTCAATTGCTCCGTCAGGGCGGTAATGGTTCGTTTTCGACAAATGGCACAGTCGATCAATTAAAAATGGTCACCGAAATCAGCAACATCATGCGTAGTGGACGGGAAAAATCCTTACATGCGTACCTGGAAAGCATTGCCCGGCTGGCGTTGACATTATTCAAGTTCCACCGCGTTACTTTGGCGTTGCTGGATCGGAGACGCGGTGCTTTTCTCAAGCAAATTATGCTTGGATATTCGACAAAAAACGGCAGCCGCGAAAGAGTGCTGGAAATTCCACAAACTGTGATCAAAAAGATATTTGAGCAAAAGTATAACGTGCGTGTGATTTATCGAAATAAACAATTGGATAAATTTCAATTGGAGCCGTTTTCTTTGGAAGAACGTCGATTACAGCCGCGTGAAGATGAGCGCAATTGGGACCCCAATAATGTTGTTATTTTGAATTTGTCTGATCAAAGCCAGCGCAGTTTCGGCTATATTTCAATGGATCAGCCGATTGGCAGATTTTCGCCGAAAAGAAGCGTCTTTCATAATTTTGAACTTTTTTCAAAATTGTCCTCGCTGGCAATTGAAAATTATTATCATTATGCCAGCCTCGAAAAGAGAACTCGCCGTTTAAAACGGCTATTGATCACCGGTAATATATTTAAATTGGCTCTGACCGGTACAGAAGTCATGCGGGAAATGGTGTGGTCGATTCGTTTTTCACTGGATTTTCAGTTGGTAATGCTGGGGATTGCAGATTCCCGTTCGAACAAGGTAATTATCAAGTCTGTTTCCTGCCATGATCATGTAAAAACGCTGCAACTTCAAGGTTTATCCATCCCGTTTGATCAATTAAAATTAGCTTTGGCAGCCCATGAGACTATTGGGGCTGCTATTTTAACGCGAAAACCGGAAGATATTTTTTCTTCGGTCAAAAATATTTATTATGACAAAAAATTCGAGCATGGGGATGATGCCGGCTGGAATTGGTGGCACATGCTGATTGTTCCTGTCCCGGGCCCGAAAAATTATCCCTTGGGCTATCTTTTTGTTGATGATCCGGCTGATAATTTGCTGCCAAACCGTGAGATAGTGCAAACCCTGGAAATTTTTGCACAGCAACTGTCGATTGCGTTGAAAAATCGCTATCTTTATCTTCAGGAAAAAAAGAAATTTGAAGTGCTCCGAGAGCAACTTGATCATGGTTCTAAATCAGATCGATCAGAAGTGCCGCAGCATTGGCTGAAAGACATTTTGTTTCGTTGATTCCCGGCGCAGGCGTAAATAAAACTTCAGTTACCAAATTTATCAAATTTTTTACTTGCTTCTCATTTTTCATTTTTTTATATTTAGCACACCAAATTTTGAAACCTCACGATGCGCCCGTAGCTCAATCGGATAGAGCAACGGACTTCTAATCCGTAGGTTCCGCGTTCGAGTCGCGGCGGGCGTACGAAATATTGTCAAGGATTTTCACACTTCAGCATAATGATTGCGAAAGATTACATCTCCAGCCCATCAATCTTTACTTCACAGAATGCACACATCCCATTTTTGATATTATTTTCCAGAATTTGATAACCCACCCTGCGGATGAGGGTTTTTCCGCAAGAAGGGCAGACCGTATTCTCGGCATCGCCCCCCGGAACGTTACCGACGTAAACATAGCGCAGTCCTTCCGCTTTGCCGATTTCAAATGCCCGCTCTAATGTAGAGACAGGCGTCGGCGGGTGAGTTTGCAATTGATACTGCGGGTAAAAACGGCTCACGTGCCAGGGTGTTTCTGCACCCAGTTCGTTGGAAATAAATCTGGCGATTTCTGTTAATTCTTCGGTTGAATCATTCTCTCCCGGAATCACTAATGTGGTCACTTCCAGCCAAATGTCCAGATTTTTCATTAATTTCAATGTATCCAGGACCGGCTGTAATCGCGCGCCAGTAAATTTTCGGTAAAATTCATCTCTGTAACTTTTCAGATCTACATTCGCAGCGTCAAGGTAGGGTTTTATTTTTTTCAGCGGATCGGGATTAATGTAGCCATTGGTGACAAAAACATTGATAATGCCAACTTCGTGCGCTAATTTTGCAGTATCGTAAGCATACTCATAGAAAATTGTGGGTTCTGTGTAGGTGTAGGCAATCGATTTGCAATGATTCTTGATTGCTATTTCGACCAGATCCTGTGGCGTAAATTGTCTGCTGTAGCGGTCGATAATTTTCAAATCTGGCAGCTGAGAGATGTCAAAATTTTGGCAAAACTTGCATTTGAAATTACAACCGGCAGTCGCTACGGAGAAAGATTTTGAGCCGGGAGCAACGTGAAAGAGCGGTTTTTTTTCGATGGGATCAACGTGGACGGCAACTGCTTTGCCGTAAACTAATGAATAAAGTGTGCCATCGATATTTTGCCGGACGCGACAAATACCGATTTGACCTTCTTTTAACTTGCAAAAGTGAGGACAAAGAGTGCATTCAACTTGCTTGTCGTTTAATTTGCGATAAAATTGTGCTTCTCTCATACGACCCCCGCAATTTATCTTTTGCTAAAAATACAACCGCAATAATCCTGGCGATACAGGTTGTATTTTTTGCTCAATTCCACACTGCGTTTGAAGCCATCTTTTTTTTTGAAATTAGCTTCTATGTATTCGACGCCGTATTTCTCAGACAGCTCGTTACCGATATTATTTAGAAGCTGAGCATTTTTATGCGGACTTACGCAGGGACCGCAACAAGTATGGAGCAAAACAGTCTTCATCGTCTTTCTCAATATTTGCGAAATCAGTTCTTCATAAAAAATACACTTATTTTTGAAAAAATCAATAACATTTTTCAAGAAAACAGGGAGACCCGCATACCTTTTCGGTGTCTCCCTGTCAAAATTACGAACTGCGAATTCTGTTGTTAGTTGTTGGGCGGACTTAAGACGATATCAATTCTTCGATTTTGCGCGCGTCCGTCGCGCGTCTCATTTGAGGCAATGGGTTTACTTTCGCCAAAGCCGACTGAGGAGATCTGTTCTTCGGTCAGTCCCATGTTCGCCATCAGATATGATTCAACGGAACGCGCACGATTCAGTGAAAGCGACTGATTTTTTCGCGCGTCGCCCTTGTTATCGGTGTGCCCTTCGATGGTGATGTGGTAATCAGGGAATATGCGAATGGCTCTCTGGACTTTCGTGAGCAAACCAAAATATTCCGGATCAATGACAGATTTCCCGCTGGCGAATTTCAAACCGATCAAACGGACAATAACGTTATCGCCCTCCCGGAACACTTTTGCTTCGTCTCTGGTAAACAAGGATTCAATTTTTTTGAATTTTTGTTTTCGTTTTTCTTCAAGGGACAGCTTCGTGCGCAATCCAGCCTCTTTTTCCTTCAATTGAGAAAGTTGCTCGTGCAGACCTTCCTTTTCACTTTCCAATTTTTCGATGTTTTTATCCAGGCGATTAACTTCCTGGTTCAAATCTTTAATTTCTTTTTTTAGACTTTTTATCGTTTTAATAATGGCATCAGTGGGCTTGGCAAGTCCCTCGTCGAAGCGGGCTACCAGGGAAAGATTGTCGCTAATTTTTTTAATATAATTTTCATGTTCTAATATTAATTTTTCCCAATTGAGGTCATCTTCTTTAAGTTTTTTGATCTGAGTGTAAAGAAATTCCGCGTGGGCAATTTCGTAATCAGCAAGCTCGGCTTTATCTTTAGCCTCTGTTTTTGCGCTACGGTTGCTGTTGAGAATTGTCTCGGCTTCTTCCAGCAGACGATTGGCTTTACCCAATGTTTGCGGCGCCAATTTGTGGATTTTATTTTTCTCGGCTGCGGACAATCTTCTCCTGACATGTCCCACAATACTTGTTTTAATGGCAATTAATTCCGCCTCACGAAATAGCTTTTCTGATTGTAGCGATTTTTCCTTTGCTTTTTTGACTTTTCCCTTCTCGAGCAAACGCGTGGCGTCGCCGAATAGATCTTCAGCCTTTTCAAACAAATCACGGGCATAGTCAATAACATTTGCGTTGATTGCGTCTTCTCTTGCTTTTATCAGATGCTCCAGTACCGTTTTCGCCCGTTGCGCGTTTTTGATGGAAAGACTCAGCCATTTTTTAGTTTCTTCAATTTTTTCATCAACATTTTTCCCCTTGCTGAAATCTTTTAGCGCATCTTCGTGAACATTAATCGCTTTTTTGTAATTTTCAGGAGATAAAATGTCCGCCTGAACGGCTCGGGCTTGCAGAAACAAATTATCGACTTCCTTGAAAATACGCACTTGAATTTCTTGTTGGCCTAATAGTTGGCTACTTGACAAAATGAATAAAGATATTGCCGCAATTAAAAAGATTGTTGCAGCATTCCCTAAAACTGTTTTCTTCGCCGGATTGCTCATAAGCCCTCCTCCTTCGCAATTTGTGATTTCATTTCAATTGATATTAACAATATAATTTTTTTTGTTGGAAATGTCAAGTAAAATAAATTTTCTGGAAAGTTGCCTCGTAAATTGGGTTTCCGCCGTGGAAGATTTTAATAGTTAAAACAAAGCACATATTGATAGTGCAAAAAGAACAAGAAAAGGCGAGAAAGTTAAAATATTTGCCAAGGAAAAATAATATTGTAGAGCAATCATTACTCTACAAGCCCAGAGAAAAATAGCGGTTTCAATGGTAAATTTTTTGAGTGTTCATGCCATTATTATCAGAAATATTGTTGATGAAATGTTTTTTAGTCAAAGAAAATGTCTGATGAATGAAAAGATGATGAAAAAAACCCTCAGGCCTGATTCGGCCAGAGGGTTTTCAATTTTTGATTTATTAAAATATTATGGTTGTGGCGGTGGTTGTTTGGTCGGTTTTTTCTTCTCGCCTTCGAGAATTTTTCTCAACCGTTCCAATTCGCGTTCTGCTTTGCGGCGTTCCTCTTTTATGCGCTGCAATTCTTCTTCTGCGGATTCCGTTTCTTTTTGTTCGCGAATAATTTGTTCGAATAATTCTCTTCGACTTTCAGCTTTTTTGATGAGCACGTCTTTGTCGCTTGTTTTATACGCTGAAACCGGGAGGAGCAGCAAATTCATGCCAAAATTGAGTCGCCAGCCAGGGTAGTTAGGCAAATCATCAGAGTGACTGATAAATTGATACGTTGTCTCATCTTTATCAGAAGTCAAGCGAAAATCGGCACCGACACGAAGGTTCAACCAGCGATAGGCCTGGTAGCTGATCGTCGGCGTTAAAAATAGGTAATTTTCAACGCTATAAGCTGTTTCCTTTGGCGGTTTTTGAATGAATGAATTTCCGAACAGCTCCAAAGAAAAATCGAACCCGTTCGCGGGAATTTTAACACCAGCGCCGAACAGAAATTCCTGTGTCATAGATGGTACGCCATAAGGATCATTCTCATTGCCGCTAAGCTTTTCTCCGACATCATTATGGTTGATATAGCCTAAATTAAAATCGACATTCAGGCTTTCTTCAGGGTACAATGGATCACGTGAATAGGAGAGCATTCCCAGAAATCCCCATTCGACGGTTCCGGCTGAATAAGGCTCAAATTGAATGTTCGCTTCTTTGCCAGTTGGGAAACGAGAATTGACGCTGACGCCCCAGGTGAGAGAAGTCCCCTTGATGTTATATGAGCCAAATTTTAATCCCAAATATAAATCGCCGGGAGCCATATACTTTTTTTCGCCCCGCTGGGTATCCTGATAAACAATCGGCGCAATTGACATTTCGATGTGATTGCTGAATCCGTAACTGAAACTCAGTGCTCCCTGAATATCCCATACGCCAATGGAAGATGTCGTAGTTGGTAAATTTTTTGAGACTACCTTTCCCCACACCTGGCTTCGAGCTAACATAGTTAAATAGCCTGGCTTCAGATTCCATGCCGATTTTACATAAGTTAACCCTCTCCCTCCGGTAAGTCCATTCGCATATACGCCCGAAAAAAGAACTAATAAAATGATTACAACAGCCCCCCCACGAATGGCTCTTTTGCTACTCATGATGTCGACCTCCAAATTGGTGTATCTTCTTATGTGATGGCAACACAAAGGTGATAAATTTCCATCTTATTAACATAACTCATTTTTACTAATTTGTCAATAGCTATTTTAAGCGTTACAAAAATTTAACTAACCCACTTCCGGCTCTATATTACAAATGAAGAGAGTTTTTTGTTACCCTGTGCATCAGAACATTATTTTTTTGTGTAGTACCAAATAAATGCATAAATCTGGACTAAATATCCCACTTTGGTGATTACTTCCAGAGCTTTGGAAAAATGATACCATTTTGTACCTGAGATAACAATCGTGTCATCAGGCTTTAAAACCGGAATTACTTTGGGATCCCCGGTTTTTATAAATTTATTCACATCCACAACAATCACAGCCTTTGCATCATCGCTTTTCTTGGTTCGCGTATTGTGTGGTCTGATTATTTTTATTTTGCTTAATTTTGCTCCCTCGATCGGACCACCGGCGAAAGAAATTAATGATACCAAGTCTGTACCACTGGGAACTAAATACTGACCGGGTTTGGCAACAAATCCCCACACATTCACTTTGATCAATAATTGGTCATCTGTTCCAAGATAATATTGGGCTCCACGCGGGTATTTTTCGTCCTGACTGAATGAAGATTGTACGAAGATGAGACAATTCGCAAGCAGCAATATCCATAAAATAAGCCATCTCTGTTTCAACTTATGCATTTACCGTCTCCTTGACCGCATAACTATAGAATTATCAATGCATTTCAGCTTCCCCCAGAAAATTATACGCTCAAAATGCTGTTAAAATTGAACTAATTCAAACTAACAGGGAAAAGTAGCAAAAATATTGCCAAAACAATAGGTTGGAATGATTTCTGACTATTTCGCTAATTTATGAAACTGGTTCCTCAAAGTTAGATCAGTAACTTTGCATATCCGAATTTACAAGATGACAGTCCAATTCGATCAACAGAACGTACTAAAAAATTCGGGATAAAAAAGACAAGAGCAGAGTAATAGAAACATTCTCACATCGGTTTTGCAAACAAAGTTTATTAGAGAGAAGTGCGATGCAAATAGCACTGGCCTTGTGAAATTTATTGTCTTTTTTCGAGATTGAATATTTTTTGCCACAGGCGAGATTCATTTGGATTGAGAATCAGGGCTTTTTGAAAGGCATTTAATGCACTGGTTTTGTCCATGTTTTTTTCAAACCAATCCCCCATAAGTTCATATGTAATTTCAATCCCTTTTCCATTCGGAAAGCGATTGATCAATGTGGAAAATAGCTCGTCAGTTTTCGATATACGTTTGAAATTGCTGTTTTTCAGACAAAAAGAGAGGAGCATATTATACGGTTCAACTTCATCCTTGTGCACCGGAAGTAATTGCGCGCTCTGCAGTAGCTTTTTTATGCACATGGGATAATCGCTTTTTTTGTACAAGAAAATTGCCTGTGCAAAAAAAAGATAGCTATTCGAAAGGGAATCAAACGAGGCTAATTTCATAATTTGATCGATCGCAGATATCCCACGATCAAACTCATGTAATCGGGAATATGGTGTAATGAGTGCCCAAATCATCTCGTCGTATTTTTGACCGGTTTGTCTGAAATATTGATCAGAAAAATTTGCAAAGCCGTCAAGGAAGGTATTTGCCGTATTGTTCAATCCGGCTCCTTGCAATGCAATAATAGTGCGCACAAACGCCCCCTGAATCATTGCATCAGTCAATTGTGCAATATGAAGAGAATCTTTCTTGTCAGAGTTAAAAATTGTTTTGATATCCAATAACTTTGTCAAATCATTAGTCCTGATATCCATCCCCCAGTATTTGTTCAAATGGGGAAAAGCATTCTCATATTGTTTCTTAGCTAAAAATTCATCCGTAGCAGCGATATTTTGCTCTGCTGTTTCCGCAAAAAAAGTTAAATTCCCGGTCGAATCCATTAGCGTCGGTAAGAAAACGTTGTCGCCAAGAATATTAATTTTCAAAATTTTATAAAAGGCATGACTTGATCCGTCAGGATTTTCCTGGTAGGCAATCATGTTTTGGCCAATTTTTTTAAATCCTTTTTCGTTAAAACAAATGAGCTGATGTTCAATCTTTTTTGCTTCATTAAGTTCGCTGAACTCTTTTTCATCCGCGCGAAGTCCGGATAATTCCACAAGTGATTCGGGGTAACTGATCGTGAAAAACAAATTGCCGGAACGCTTCCATCCAAAATATTGTAGCACATTATCAAAAGTAAGCTTTATTGCTTTCTTTGCCTCGACATCGATGAGAAAAATGTTTTTCTTTTTGTCCTTGGTGACAACACAAGCTAATTTTTGCCCATCGGGAGACCATTCAATTTTTTCAATTTCCTGATCAGTTTCAAATATTTTTTTGGGATTTTTGCAGTTCATGTTCGCGATAAACACTCCATTCAATTTTGTATCGCTGGAAATTCCAAGCCTTGAGAAAGCAATTTGTGCACCTTGCTGTGAAATTGAAATCTCAGCGAGATTATCTGCATGGAAAATATGATCAGGATTGAGCCTGTTTAAATTCAGAGTCCAAATCCCATTTTTTCGGTTGTCGGCAGCGCCATGAACGGAAAAATATACCGCTTTACTTTGACGGTCCCATTTCGCTGCAATTCTCGCACATTGACATTCAAAAATCGTTTTCCTGAAATTATTTTTTGGCGAAGTTACAATCAATTGTAAATTCCCGTTATTTGCTTTCTTTACCGCAAGAATTTTTTCACCATCTGGTTCCCACTGTGGCAAAAAAGTCGGACGAAGCGTTTTGTCAACTTTTTTCGAAGCGATGTTTCCCAAAAATGAAGATGACCGAGTTGCCATGTTATAAACCCAGACACCTAAATTGTCGTCTTGCGATTTCAGGTACATCAAATAATCACCACTTTCCGACCATTGCAGCGATTGGGTGGGATGAATTTTTTCATCCACTAGAATTAGCTCCGCGTCGGATTCCTTTGCTCTTGAGATGAAAATTTTTTGCGTCTGTACATTGATAAATGCCATGTATTTTCCGTCCGGAGACCAGGCAATTTCGTCTCCTGTCAGATTGACCTCGTTGCAGGCTGTCAAATAAAGAATCAAGCTTATGGCGATTGTGATTAATTTTAACAAATTTTTACGAGCCATTTTTATTTTTCTCCCTCTTGCAAGGATTTTATCCTTTCATCAGAAATTTTAGCCCATGAGCTTCTCGGAGAATCTTTCATAATTTTTTCATAAATTTTTCTCGCTTGATCGGGATCCTTAATTTTAAATTGGTAAATTCCCCCAATCCGGAAATAAATTTCCTCGCGCAATGGATGGCCCGGGCGGCCAGAAACAAATTCCTGATAGGTCGCGATCGCTTTGAGAGGCTTTGATTTTTTTAAATAAATTTCCGCTTGATCCAGGCAGGCATCTACAGCTCTTGCGCTATCAGGATAAAGATCGCGGAGTCGTTGGTAAATTATAATCGCTTCTTCATGTCGGTCGAGATTAAAATTGTCGATCCGTGCGAGCCGATAAAGTCCCTCACAACAGAGAGAACTCTCAGGGTAATTCTGCGCTAATTTCCGGTAATAATCTGCAGCATCTTTGAAATGTCCAAATAGTTCATTGAGTCGTCCCAGTTTGAAACACGCCACCGGCGCAGCTTCGCTCTCGGGGAATTTGATGAGTATGTTTTCGTAATTTGTCTTGCATTGGCTAATTTTTTCCGTACATCGCAATACATCACCTTCGAGCCTTTTTGCAGTTTTTAGCAGTTTGTCCGGAGTCTCGTTATTCTGGCAGGAAAGAAGAAATATTACCAAAGTAAAAATAAACGGCTTCATCAATTTTTCCATGATTCGTTCCTTTGGATTTTTTGAATTCCATTATCCTGAAACGATTAATGCTAATTGATCTGATTTTTTAGCATACGAAATCGTGAAGGATAATCTGATTGATTCACGCTACCGAAAACAGAAGCGGGCATTCGGTAGTTGGAAAGATTCTTTGTCCACACTCGCGGAGAAAAAGCGTCTCTGATTAAAAAATTCACTGCCAAAAAAAGAATTATGGAAGCGGCAATCGCAAAAATAATCTTTCGGGATTGATGATGCGTCTTTATGTTTTTGCGTTTTTCCCTTTGAAGTTTCCTTTCCAGATTCTCATCAAAATTTTTCGGTAAAGCGTCCAGTCGCATCTGATTCATAAACCGAAAGGTTTTTTCCAATTGCATTTCCAATTTGAGGCAGCTTTCGCAACGACCAAGATGTTTATGGATTTTTTTGACCTGCATCAAATTTAATTCGCCATAAATGTAAGCGGATAAATTTAGCTGTACTTCGGTGCACTTCATTTCTGACCTCATTTTGCTAATTAGCCACAATGTGAATTGTTTTTTCAAACAAACTCTATTCCTGTTTGTTCGAGATAATTTTTTATTTTTAAAAGAGCATGGTGAATTCTTGATTTCACTGTTCCGGAAGGGCATTCCTGAATTTCCGCGATGTCCCGATAGGGAAGTCCGTGATAATGACATAATATTATTGCCTCACGTTGTTCCTCTGGAAGTTGATCAATTGCTTCTTTCAACAGTAACTGTATTTCTTTTCTCTCAAATTCATCTTCAGCATTCATGGGAGACATTGCCTGTTCCGATAGGCTCAAATGTGGCTGAATATCCATTTCTTCTGGATTTTTCGGCAATCTGACAAGCTTTTTTCTTTGGTTCTTTCTAAAAAAATCAATGCAAATATTTTGAGCTATGCGGATTAACCATGAGTGGAATTTACCGGTTTGCTTGTATTGGTCTGCGACATGAAATAATTTGACGAAAACATCCTGAGTCAAGTCTGAAGCCGTCTCTCGATTTTTTACTTTCAGTAGAATAAATTGGAAAATCGGATATTTATAGCGTTCCACAAGTGCAGAAAAGGCTGTATCGTCGCCAGAAAGAAATAATTGCACCAGTTTTTCATCGCTGATTGTCACATTTTTTCTCCCTTTCTCTACCCTAAACAACGTAAATTTCCTCAAATGGTTCAATCAGGCAAAAAAAAACCAGGCACTAACACTCAAGTACCTGGTTTAAATTTAAACTATTTTTTAGTTACATTTTTCCCGGATATGCATTTCCTTCCATATCTGCGAGGAATTTATCAGCTTCCATTGCCGCAGCAGCACCGGTCCCGGCAGAAGTGACTGCCTGACGATAGATATTGTCCTGCACATCGCCGGCAGCATAAACGCCCGGAACGCTCGTGCGTTGACGGCTATCGGTTTTGATGATTCCTGTTTCGTCCAGATCAATTTTTCCTTCGAAAAGCTTGGTGTTCGGAATGTGGCCGACGAAAATGAAAACGCCGTCTGTTTCAACAATGGATTCTTCATCAGTTTTAACGTTTTTGACTTTTATTCCGGTCACGCCAGCTTTGTCGTCACCGACGATTTCAGTAACAACTGAATCCCACACAAAATCAATTTTTTCGTTGTTTTTTGCCCGCGTTTGCAAACCAGCTTGTGCGCGTAGTCTGTCGCGCCGATGCACAATTGTTACCGAAGAAGCAAATTTTGTTAAAAACAGTGCCTCTTCAACAGCGCTGTCGCCGCCGCCGACAACCACGACTTTGCGCCCTCTGAAGAAAAATGCATCGCAAGTGGCGCAATAAGAAACACCGCGTCCTACGTATTCCTGCTCGCCGGGGACATTCAGTTTTCGTGGGTTAGAACCAGTGGAAATGATGACGGTACTGGCTTCGTATTCGTTATCGTAAGTTTTTATCTTTAATGGCTGCGATGAGAAATCGACCTCTGTTACTGTTTCGGCTACAATTCTGGCGCCGAATTTTTCTGCCTGATCTCTCATTTTTTCAAAAAGTTCAATTCCGGCGACTCCTTCCGGAAAGCCAGGAAAATTATCGATGGCATCAGTGATGGTAATTTGCCCGCCTGGTGTATCTCCGGCTAACACCAAAGGCTGTAATTCAGCGCGAGCGGCATAAATAGCAGCGCTCAACCCGGCAGGGCCGGTTCCAATAATAACTACATTCTCCATAACTACATTTTCTCCTAATTCGTTCACAGTCTCCTCGTTAAAAAATCAGTGGAGTTAGACGCCGATGACTCAAAAAAGTTTCTGCAAATTGACAGTAAATGCGCCGGAATAGCCATCCATTTGAAAATTCATCCGAAAAGAGCTTCCTGCTTGTTTTTTTATTTTTTTGTTATACACGTGAGTTTGCCACACGGCATCAATGGCGCTAAGCAAATGATTTGCCAGAATGCCGCCTAATACTAAAACAGAGCGGTTTACTGCGCGATCACTGGCGATACGCATCCGTTCATAGCGCCGACGATTGGCATCAGAATCCCAATACCAAAAATAGTCCGGATCTGAATACACTTTATCAAATTGGCGCATTCGTTGCTGCGCGTCATTGTATTGATCCACATCGTCGTAAAGCCCCAGATTGACAAAAAACTGGGATGGTTTTCCGTTGATGGAAGCACCGGAATGATCTGATGCGTATGTGCGGGCATCGTTTTTTATCCATTTGCCGTAAGTGCGAAATGAGAAATAACCAACCCACAGCGCAATTTCCGATATCAGAAAAGCTTTGCCCAGATTCTTTTTACCAAGATATCTTTCTCCTGATCCGGGAAGAACCAGCGAACGGAAAAGAGCTTTTCCCTTATTTTTGTACAAGCCGTTAGCTGTAATCTCTCCGATTTCCTGAAGGTGACTTCCGTCATTTACATGCCGGGAATATGCTAATTCAACTCTGGCTTGTTGTAGCGGCGTTGGCATGAACCATGGAATTTCTCCGGCAAAGCACATATTCGCCAAGAGGCTCATAGCCAATAAAAGTGATAATTTCCAATTTATTTTCATTTTTTTACCAATTAAATTTAAGCGAAAGTACAGGTTCCATGCGATCGACAAAATAAATTTGCTCCATACGCAATGTTGTTTTCAGAAGCCGATTGTTGTGAATTTTTGCTGTCCAGGCAGCGTCAATGGCGCTCAGCAATCGGTTGACCATAGCAATTGTGATGCCTCGGCGCGCCATGTGATATAAATCATTGCTCTCATCGCGCATGTCCATATATTCGTCAGCCACCGGCACATTGCTGTCGCGAAACTCCTGCATTTCTTCGTATGTGCTGAATGATTTATTCG
>NATN01000053.1 GCA_002085355.1 Candidatus Zhuqueibacterota bacterium 4484_87
AGTCTTATTGTTTTCCCAAATTTCTTCATATTTTCACTTTCTTTTTGTGAAACACAAAAACAATTTTCCAATATCGCCAAATCAGCGGACTAAACGCAATTGTCTTTATTTCCCATTTAATCTTACAACAATTTTCTTCTTCCACACAACAACTTTTTTACTGAATAAACAACTGAATCGCCTGCGATAATTTTTCCACCGAGTGCAGTTTCAATTTGGTTTTTATTTTCAGATTTCTCATGTTTGCTTTTGGTACGACAGCAGCGGAGAAACCTAATTTTTCAGCTTCGACAATGCGCCGCTCAATATGAGCAACGGGCCTGATTTCTCCGGTCAAACCTACTTCGCCGATGATCACCGTGTCCGGCGGAATTTCCTGATTGCGCAAGCTGGAAGCAATTGCGGCGGCAATTCCCAGATCGGCAGCAGTTTCGTCAATGCGCACGCCGCCGACCGCATTGACAAAGACGTCGAATGTACCGATGCGCAAGCCATCCCTTTTTTCCAGCACAGCGAGCAACATTGCCAGACGTTTGGGATCGATACCAGTAGCACTGCGTTGCGGCAACCCGTAATTGGACGGACTCACCAATGCTTGCACTTCAAGCAACAGAGGTCTAGTACCCTCCAGAATACTTACGACCACAGAGCCGGGCGCATCTGTGGAACGTTGCGCAAGAAACATCTCCGATGGATTGGAGACATCGGCCAGGCCGTTCTCTGTCATTTCAAACACACCGATTTCATTGGTCGAGCCAAATCGATTCTTGGCTGCGCGCAAGATACGGAAAAAATGATTGCGATCCCCTTCAAAAAGAAGCAGCGTATCCACAGTGTGTTCCAGCGCTTTAGGACCGGCAAGATAGCCCTCTTTCGTGACATGCCCGATCATCAGAACCGGAATATTTTTTGTCTTCGCTAATTGCAAAAATCGGTTGGCGCTTTCACGCACCTGGCTGATGCTGCCGGGTGCACTTTCCAGATCGCTGCTGTACAGCGTCTGAATGGAGTCAATGATTAAAACCTGCGGATCGTGCTGTGCGACAACATCAAGGACACTCTCCAGATTTGTCTCTGCGAGCAAGAGCAGATGTTGATCCGTTATGCCCAGTCTCTGAGCGCGCATTTTTGTCTGCGACAGAGATTCCTCGCCGGAAACGTAGAGCGTTGAAATCCCCTGCCCTGCCAGCCAGGCGCCTTCCTGCAGCAACAGCGTGGATTTTCCGATGCCCGGATCGCCGCCGATGAGCACAAGCGAACCGCGGACAATTCCACCGCCTAAAACCCGCCTGAATTCAGCGCTGCGACAAGGGAAACGATCATCCGCTTCAGCCTGAATAGCAGACAGAGCCATTGGTTTGGCGCTGCTCACGCGTTTTGTTGCAGTAGTCGCCGTTTTTCCCGGAACAACCTCTTCAACCATGCTGTTCCAGGCACCGCATTCGCTGCAACGACCAAGCCAGCGCGGAGAAATAAAACCGCACGACTGGCAAACATATTGGACTTTTTCTTTTTTTGCTCGTGCCATTTTTAGACTCAAAAAGTATCAAATATTCTGCTAAAAGTCAAGGGAATTTTCGGAAAAACTGCTCAAATAAGAGATGTTTTGTTTTTACAAAAAGATATTCGCGGATGGAAATGGAGTAGCAAGGAAGATATCACTGATTCGATGGATTTCCGTGGATATAAATTCCAATTTTATCATCAGCTTTATACAAAAAAGGCGACATTTTCACAACAGGAATGCCGCCTTTAATATCTGAAAATTTTTCTATTTATCTGATGATCTGGTAACCGACCTGAATCGCCCAGTAATTCATTCCACCGGATTCACCGGAGGCTTCTCGGGAAACAATATGATAAACAAATTCTGCAAAGATGCCTTTGTCGGGCAAAAGTACGCCGCCGCCCACATTAAAGCCAATGGCAGAATCAATTTTAATGGTTTCTTTCTGTGATTGTCCCTGATATTCAACTTTGGCTTCTCCGTCTCCTGTGTACATTCCCACGCCAACTTTTCCGTAAGGGACATATTGTCCTTCGCTGAAATAATATTTGCCAAAGGCGCCGATGAGTGTCTGGTTTGCAGTTGATGTGATTTTATAACCAGCCTGTTCCAACTCCCAGGAAAATCCGCCTAAAGCCATGTTTAATTCGCCACCAACAACCAGATTCGGTTTTAATTTGTAGCCAACCAAAACGCCAACAGGTAATGCACCTGCTGCATCATCCTGATCTTCAAAAGCAGACATGGCATAGCCGCCAACTGCGGAAACCGTGAATTTATTCTCTTGTGCAAACAAGCCAGACACAAGGAATAATGCCACAAGCAGAAACATCGTTACTTTTTTCATGAAGCACTCCTTGAAATTAGTGAATCAACACTTAGTTAGATGTGAAATTTGATGTAGTAAATCATTAAATACAGATTTGGAAAATTAGATGCAAAAAAATGCCGAATGGCTCAGAATGCAGCATAAAATTCTTCAGGTTTTTCCCGAGGAGAATTTCTTCTGCCTTATATTTATTTTTAATACCTGCAAAAAACACATCTTGAGCAGAAAATATGAAAAAATTCCGGCTGAAAAATATAGGCTTCAATTTTGCACACTATCCAGCAGAAGCGCTCACAGTTATTTTTTCCTGAAATTGCCTGAATGTAAAACGCAGCCAGAGCGCTGTCAATGCAGCGGCGAATATATCGGCAGCCGGAACTGCAAGAAAAATTCCAGACAAGCCAAACAAATAATTGAATAGAATAACAATGGGTAAGAATGCGATTACCTGCCGCGCAATGGACAAAACAAATCCTGCCAGCCCGTTTCCAATCGCCTGATAAAGTGTGGAACCGATTATTTGGAAACCAATCAACGGCAACATGGCATTAATCAACCGCAATGAAGATTTTCCCTGACTGATGACCACGGGATCCTGGCTGAAGATGCGGATACACATTTCAGGAAAGAGCTCCACCAATGTCCACCCTGTCAGACAAAAAACAGACACAACCATGGTCGCTTTCCAGAAAGCTTCTTTAACGCGTCCAAAATTTTTCGCGCCATAGTTATATCCGGCGATGGGCATAAACCCTTGGCCTGTGCCAATCATCGGCATGAAAAACATCATGATAAAACGATTATTTATCCCCATAATTGCCAGGGCGAAAGCACCGTATCCCGCCAGCAAACCATTGGTAAGCATAGCGACAAAACTGGCAGCTATGTGGCGCGTGAATGACGGCACGCCAGCCTTTCCGATTTCGATTAACTCATCCCTGCGCGGAATGATATTTTTTATACTGAATTTCAAGTGGCTGTTGGGTCCGATAAAATAGCTCGCAATCACAGATAGTCCCACAAAACCCGAAATAATTGTCGCAATTGCGGCTCCTTTTATTCCCAGTTTGAAGACGAAAATAAAAATAGGATCGAGGATGATATTGAGAATTGTGCCAATGAGTTGGGAATTCATGGCAATATTGGGATTTCCTTCAGCTCGGGCGATCTGGCTAAACATCATGTTGAACAAAAAAATCGGAATGCCAAACATAATTATTAGTCCGTAATCCATTGCCTGAGGTGTAGCTTCACTGTTTCTGCCAATGAAAAGCAGCAATGGCTCGAGATAAATAACAGCTACTATCAAGATGGTAACTCCCAGAATCGCCCCCATGAAAACAGTGCTGGAAAAAACATGATTGGCTTTTTCGTATTGATTAGCTCCAAAATTACGGGAAATGTACGATGCCGCGCCCACACCGAGCAGCAAGCCGAAAGCAAGCATAAACATCTGTAACGGCATTATGAGCGTCAGACCGGCGATGGCGTTCGTGCCCAGCCGGCCGACAAAAATTGTATCCACAATATTGTATAGCGCCATTGCGGTCATGGAAATTATTGACGGCAGCGAAAACGATAAAATCAGGGGGAGCATTTTTTGTGATTCCATTCGCTGCAAGCGCTGTTTTGCCTTCATAAACTATACCTTTGCGAATAAATGAAAAATAACCCTGGCTATCAGGGCTATTTTTTTTGTTATAGCGAAAAATTGTCTGTAACTTTTGTTCAATTTTGTTTTTGAGAAACTTGCTTTTTCAAATTATCCAATTCACGAGAAAGCATCTTTTGTTTTTTCAAAATGCTAAGAACATAGCCGAAGAGCACCGCCCACAAAATGATGTAAGCAGAAACGAGATAAAACATTTTTCCCATAGCTTCGCCTTTCGAATTTGCCTGAATTTTAAACAGAATTTTTTTGTGTTATCAATTTTTCTGATTTGACTTTTAATACTGAAGTTGCTTCTTCAAATGCTCAATTTCTACTTTCATTTTCTCCAATCCGACGCGTAATAACAGAATGGTAAAAAAGAAAAAAGTAAAGGCAATCAAGCTGAGCATGAGCGTCTGAAAAATTTTCGGATGCAGGCCGGAATTCTTTCCGCCCATAATCATAACGTGAGCCGGGTGCATAGTGCGCCACCAGCGAATGGACATGTAAACTACCGGCACGTCCAGAAATCCGATGATGCCAAAAACCGCGGAAATACGCGCCGCCTTTTCCTCGGAATCGATCATTTGGCGCAAAAGTAAATAGCCCAAATAAATGAGCCAGAGGATCAATGTCGTGGTCAGGCGCGGATCCCAGGTCCACCACGTGTTCCAAACCGGTTTCGCCCAAAAAGGCCCGGTAATCAGCACCAACGAAGTAAACACAACGCCGATTTCTGCTGCACTGGCAGCCCAAAGATCGAATTCAATGTCTTTTTTCCAGAGAAAAAGGATGCTCAAAACAAAAACTATTCCGAAAGCCATGAAGCCAATCCATGCAGAAGCCACATGAAAATAGAAAATTTTCTGAACAATGCCCATTGTCATTTCTTCAGGCGCGTAAAAAACGACTGCCACAATACTAACGGCGATCAAGAGAAAGGCAATTGCCCACAAGATCATTTTTTTGTCCATAACTCCATCCCAGATTAGTTATTTGAGGTAGGTGTACCCCGCCACCTCAAAGGTGGAGCACACCTTTGTTATTTATCGAATATCCTTATCTTCCCGCACGCGGCTTCCTGTTGCCTTTCGTTGTCCCTGATATTTCCCGCGGTAGGGATTTTGCGCTTTTTGATCCAATTTCGCAAAGACCAACTGGCAAATTCGCACGCCCGACTTCAACTTTATCGGCAAACTATTTGCGTTGTACAATTCGATTGTAATCTCACCCTCAAATCCGGGGTCCACCCATCCGGCATTCTGAATGAACAAACCGAGCCTGCCGATGGAACTTCTCCCTTCCACAAAGGCAGTCAAATCATCAGGCAGTTTGACATATTCGCGCGTCGTCGCCAACAAGAATGCGTGTGGCGGAATGACGACTTCGTCAGCAATGATTTCTTCGTACTCCGGCTTATTCACCAGGTCAAGCGTCGCGCTGCGGTGTTCAGCAACTTTCAGATAATGCGTTCCCAGCCGCAAATCAATAGAAGCAGGCTGAATTTGAATATCGTCCAGTGGTTCAATTACCAATTTCCCGGTGGAAATCCAATTGCGAAGGGTTTTGTCAGATAAAATCATCATTAATCCTGTTTAAAGTTCAAGATGCAAATTAAGTTTTTTAACGACTCCCCGCTCAATTTAGTTTCAGAAAAATTATTATCAGAGCAACTCTCATAAACAGATTTGCTCAAAAATGAAAGATTAATCCCATATCGTCAGAAAAAAATCTTTCGGCAGCTCATTTATCCGTAATTTTTGTTGACTTTGATAAAATTTCATTCTATATTTAGTACAATATAACAACAATCGCAAAGAAAAAAAGCAACTTTTACGGAAAGAATCCCGTATAGAGATGTAACGCAAACAGTGAATTTAAATTAAAAACAAGCAGGAGATGCAATGCAGATCCAATATTTTGAACCGCTGTCTCGAGCATGGAATTATATGGTAAATGCTCTTTTCAAACCATTTGATATTGGGAAATGGTTTGTACTCGGGTTCTCGGCATTTCTGGCAGACCTACTTGAAGGGCCTGGATTTTCAGGCGCAAACCACTGGAAGACAGGGAATTACAAAGGGCTTCACGGTTTATTTTCCATTCCCGAACTGATAAAAGAATGGTTTTTGGAGCATCCGGGAATTGTGGCGCTTATTATATCCGGAGTTTTCCTTGCCATTGCCATTGCTGTTTTATTCGTCTGGCTTTCTTCGCGCGGGAAATTTATATTTCTCGACAATGTCATTCATGACCGCGCTCTGGTGACGCAGCCGTGGTATAAATTTAAAAATGAAGGAAATTCGCTATTTATCTGGCGCTTGATCTTTGGCATTATAAGCTTCCTGATCATTATCTTCTGGGTTGCTCTTTTGGTTTTCATCATCATTAACAATCAAAATGGAGATGTAGCGCCCCATATCGGATTCATTTTCCTCATGGTCGTTTCGATGTTGTTTATCATCTTTGCAATTTTATACATCTCTACTTTTCTCACGGATTTCATTGTACCCATCATGTATAAAAATCGACTTTCCGCAACAGAAGCCTGGAGAATATTTCTGGACATTTTTTCACAACATTGGTTGTACTTCATTTTTTATGGCGTTATGAAATTTTTTCTCTACATTCTGGTCGTCGCCGGAGTGGTACTCATTGGTTTTTTCACCTGCTGTTTCGGCTTTATTTTGCTCATCATTCCCTATTTGAGTTCTGTAGTCATGCTGCCCGTTTCAGTTACCTTCCGCGGTTTCAGCGTGACTTTTCTGGAACAGTTTGGGACTGAATTCAAGTTGTTTCCCGAAGAAGAGAATGTCGTTGCAGCAAACGAATAGGAAAAACGGCTAAAGAGAAACTCATATCTGCGAACATTGTGAGTATATCTGATTAAGCATAATATGGAAAATGTAATTTCAGCAAATATTGATAACAATCTTTTATCAAAACAAGAACGGCTGTTGCGTTTTTTCCTCGCGCTGACAGCCGTTGTTATTTTTTTTGCTATTTATTTCTGGGATCCAATCACGCATCCGTTAACAGTCTGTAAATTTCACGAGTTAACCGGCGTTAGTTGTCCGACATGCGGCATGAGCCGTTCAGTTCAAGCCGCGGCACATCTTCGTTTCGTGGAATCTATTAGATTCCATGGCGCTGGCTGGGTCGTGCTCGCCGGATTGGTTTTTCTCTTTTTCCGAACAATGACGGAAGCGGTGCAGGGGAAAAAATTGCACATTATCATTTCCGCCCGACAAAAGAAATTGATTTTTTGGGGAATAATTTCTCTGTGGATTTTGTCGTGGTTCATAAACATCGCAAGAGATTTGAATCTTCTGATTTGGTAAAAAACGCGCCACAGGGAAAGCGACGCGTCTCTTTTGCTTCATTCCTTGTTTCCATTCAGCCAACGAGACACGGAGGGCACAGAGATAATTAGTTTATTTTTTTAATGGATTCGATCAAATGAAGCGATAATTTTAACTTATTCAAAAAATAAAGATCATCCAAAAACATTTGTGGCATATTCCTGAAACATTTTGGTAAACTTTATCGGGTGACTATTAAATTTTATTTTATTATTTTTCCCTCTGTGAGCTCTGCGCCTCTGCGGCAAATATTTTGTTAGTTGAATAGTTACCATTCCTTATAATCAAGAAATTGATCAACCAGTTTTTTTAATTCATCTATATCGCGATAAGTCTCGATGCGGACATTTTCCGCAGTATTACCCGTTATCATCCTGCTAACGAACAGTCCCTCCTGATAAAGGCATAAAACCGGCACACCCCGTTTTTCAGCATAACAAATCTCATAGCCCACCCCCAACGATGGATTAGAGACTTCAGCGATGACAGCTTCAGCCTCATCCAGCATCTCAACATCCCGCGTGTAGATTTCTTCAGGAGAAAATTTTTTCTCCCACTCAAAAATATCGTCTTTGACAATATGTTCAGAAAGCACCTCGTGCCCTGCTTGTTTTAAATGATCAACAATCTGTTTGTAACTATCGACAAATTTTCTGCCTCCGGCAATGGAGCCGCAAAAATAAATTTTCATATCAATCCTTTCTCTGTTAATACTTCTTTTGCTCCATCAGTATTGAGCTTCTGAACTATTTGCTTCTCTCGCTTTTTTAAAATTTTGTGTTCGAGTATTGTGAGTGCGTTGGGTATCAGCTTTGTTTTTCCAAGTTGAACAAATCATGACAAATCAATTTTAACATATTTCGCCTCTACGTGATAGTCCTGATCCTTGACAACAGGCAGCTCTTTTACTGCCTGTCTGTAAATTTCAATCTGCTCCTCGTGCCATACTTCCCCTGATTTGTAATCCAGAATCATGATCTGCTTTTTCGTTTGATTTACCATCATGCGATCAATGCGAAACTGGGCGCCGGTACGCACTTCCGAACCGGGCTCACTACCGGAGAAGACGGTCAATTCGGTGAAGACCTGATCCCAATTTTTACGGGAAAAGAAAATTTCATTCTCATCCAAAAATTTATTTGTGCGCGCAATGATCTGCTCGAGCATCAAAGAAGGCAGCAAGCTACCGTATTTCATCATGGTACGTTTTCTGGCAAAATCACGGGCTTTTTTTTCGTCAAATTTAATGAACGATAAATAGTAATGAGCCACATCGCCCTTGACCGCCGACCTATCCCGCACAAAACGACGGATTAACTCCCCTCTTTCCATTTCCGCTGTCTCGTCCGAGATCGGAACAACGTCTTTGAACTGTTCAAATGTCAAATATGAGGGGATGTGATGAAAGCTCCTGCCGGCTTCCGACGGTGAGATCTGGGATTTTTCTGAATGAAGTAAATCCCCCATCCCGCCGACCCAATCGAAATCATTTTCATCAGCGGCTTCTTTTTCCTCTAAAAAGGAATACAACGTTCTTGCAACCAATCTATCGACTCGGACCATTTTTCCCCCATCAAGTCCGGAGAAAAAATCGGTCAAACCTTTCTTATTTTGAAATGCGAAAAATAAAAGCAAATTCAGCATCTCGACAGCTTCGCGGATTTTAGATGCTTCATAAAGACGATGCATACTGGAGAATGGCAAAACTTTATCATAATTATAAGTAAAAGCGAAATCCTCCAGCCTGCTGTAGTCACGACTGTATGCTGGATAAAAATTAATCTGGCCATGATTCCGGTTGCCGGTACCGCTCAAATTCCATAGCACGATCACATTCTCAAATTCCAGTCCCTTTGCCTTATGAATTGTCAGCAAACGAACGGCATCAATCGTTTCCAGTCCGGCTTGTTTGAAAGACTCAGATCTCTGCAAATCGTCACAAAATTGCAAAAAGCCGCGCAAATCATGGGTGTATGTCTGGCGGTCACTTTCAAATAATGCGATCACTTCAAAAAACAAGTGAATATTTTTCAAATCATTTTCCTGTTTGAAGATATTGACCACTCCGTAATGTTCGAGTACGTTTTTTGTGATCGCTAATATCCCGTTTCCCTGACCGGAAATTTTTGAAAATCTTCCGGCGTTGACCAAACCAATTTTTTGCAGCAAAACATGAAAGTGGTCAATAGCCGGGAGTTTTTTTGCTTGTTCCAATGCCGTGGGAATATTTCCGCTCTCACGATAAATGTCAAGAAATTCCCTCATCTCATCCCCGGAGATGAGCACATAATCAGATCTCAAAAAAGCGAGCAAATGGTAAATGTCCAGATAGACGCAAAATTGGTAAAAATAAAACAACGGCACAATCGCCGGATGCTGGATCACGGACAGCGAACTTTCAGAAATGTACGGGATGCTCAATTCGTTCAATACAGAAGCCGCAAAATCCAAATCTTGATTTTTTCGCGCCAGAATTGCTGTGCCGGATAATGACAAAACACCGGATTGCAGCAACGGATATACCGTTTCTGTTAAAAATTTCCGCTGCCCCTGAATTTTTAGCGTTGTTGCATCTGTGCCATGTTGAGCCGCTGACAGATTGGCGAAACGCGCGCTGACACTACCGCGTTGCTCGTTTTTATTGTCAGATATTTCTTCGTGCTGCCAATTGAGCCCCATGGATTGAAGCTGTTGCTGCAAATCACGATCGCCAAAAAGCGTATTGACAAAACGAATAATTTGTCGTTCGCTGCGATACGATTTTTTCAACGATGATGACTCTGCTCCCTGTAACGCCATGTCAAGATTCAAGAGCAAATCCCTTTCGCCGCCGCGCCAGCCATAGATGGACTGTTTTTCGTCCCCGACAACGATCACTCCGCCATAATCTTTAACACCGCTGCCGCTAATAACCTCGCGAATCATGGGGTATAAAATTTTGTACTGAATGACGCTGGTGTCCTGAAATTCATCGATCAGAATAAAACGAATTTTCCCGGTGAGATACTCAAAAAACTGATTGGAAACCGAGCCATCCTCGATCAACGAGAGAGTCGGATCGTAGAGGTATTTGTAAGTGTAATAGGAAATGTCGTTGTAAGTAAATTTCTTTTCCCTGAATTTGATTTCGTCATACTGCTTCAAAAGGCGTCGGGCAATTTCCCGAATTTCACCCGATTCCTGCATTCCTGCCGTGGCAAAAACCCAATCGGCAAAATATCGCAAAGCCTCTGCTAATTGCAGGAGCTGTCTTTCTTTTTCCTCTGCATCTTCCCCTTTTTTGTAAATTCTTGATCCGTTCCAAAAATTCGCTTTTTCCGGAACGTCCAATAAACCGGTGTAATTTTCCAGTAGAAATTTCTTATCATCTAATTTTTTTCTCACCAGTTCGGCAAT
>NATN01000054.1 GCA_002085355.1 Candidatus Zhuqueibacterota bacterium 4484_87
ACGATCTGTATGCTAACACTAATAGCGATCAAATTCTCATCATCACTGGTCCCAACATGGCTGGAAAATCAACCTATTTGCGCCAGGTGGGTTTGATCGTGCTCATGGCGCAAATCGGGTCATTTGTTCCGGCCCGGGAAGCGAAAATTGGACTCGTGGACAAATTATTCACACGAGTGGGCGCATCCGACAATTTAGCTGGAGGCGAAAGCACGTTCTTAATGGAGATGAATGAAACTGCTAATATTTTGAACAATGCCACTACCAGAAGTTTGATTTTGTTGGATGAAATAGGGAGAGGAACCAGCACTTTCGACGGTCTTTCCATTGCCTGGTCAGTGGCAGAATATTTGCATAATACCAGCGCTGTCGCGGCAAAAACACTTTTTGCAACACATTATCATGAATTAACGGAACTTGCAAGGATTCTGCCTCGTGTAAAAAACTACAATGTCGCAGTTAAGGAATGGGGCGATGAAGTTATTTTCCTCAGAAAAATTGTGCCTGGCGGTTGCGACAATAGCTACGGCATTCATGTGGCACAGTTGGCCGGATTGCCGCGCGGCGTGATCGAACGCGCCAAGCAAGTGCTGGCGAATCTGGAAAAGAACGAATACGGTGAAAATAAGACTCCGCGACTGGCAAAACCGCTCACAGAAGAGAAGAGTCTGCTGCATTCCAGCCAACTCGATTTTTTCTCGCAGCAGGAAAATCTGCTTCGGGAAAAGCTGAAAGAACTGGACATCAATCAATTGACGCCGTTGGAGGCTTTGAATAAATTGTTTGAATTGAAAAAATTGATTGATGGTAAATAAAAAGCAGAATCCACAGAAAATATACGGATATTTTTATGAAATTGAAGAATAGCTTTCTTTTTATTTTGATTTTGATTAATTTTGTATTTTTGGGTATTGGGTATGCCGGGGATATTGTGCAGGCAAAATATGCCGGAGAATTTTTAGCAACCGGCGTCGGAGGACGCGCGCTCGGTATGGGCGGTGCATCTGTCGCCATCGCCAATGATGTCACAGCCGGTTACTGGAATCCGGCATTACTGACTCAAATCGACTATCCGCAAATCATCGGTATGCACGCACAACGATTTGCCAATATTGTGAACTATAATTACGGAGCAGCCGCGATTCCTTTCGGCAAAAAAAGCACTCTGGCGCTGTCTGTAATTCGCCTTGGCGTGGATGACATTCCCAACACGACAGAAGCCTTGCTGGATTACGGGCTGGACGGAAAACCCAATACCGGCGATGAGGGAGAGGGCAACGGCATCATCGATGAGAACGAAAGAATTGATCCGAATAAAGTTTTCTATTTTAATTCCGCTGAATGGGGCCTGTTTTTGAGCTATGGCACTCGCATCACTGACAAGCTTGCTTACGGCGGTAATGTGAAATTTTTGCTCAAGCAACTGGGCGAACAAAGCGCCTGGGGGCTCGGATTCGATGTAGGTATGATCTATCATTTGACAAATCGAATTCATTTAGGCGCTAATTTACAGGATGCGACCACTACGTTGTTGGTGTGGGAGCAGGGCAGAAAAGAGGCGATAATTCCCACGCTGAAATTGGGCGCTGGTTACATCTGGGAGTCTCCGCTCATTGCCGGTTGGCTCATTCCTACATTTGATGTTGATATTCGGTTCGAGAATCGTCAGACGGCGTCACAGGCACATCTCGGAGCGGTTAGTTTTGACAGCCATTTCGGATTTGAATATCAATTCAAAAAAATTATTGCACTGCGCGCTGGAATGGACGCCGGGCGTTTCACCAGCGGCGTCGGCATTCATTTGCCAAAATTGATGGTAGATTACGCCTTTCTCAGCCACCATGATTTAGGCGATACCCATCGTATTTCATTGAGATTGACAATCGATGAAAAGAGATTTCGTCGGAATTATTAGGTTTACTTGTGCGATAAAATTTATGCGATTGTTTTTCAATCAATTTCAGGCAATAAGTACGAATTGATGATTTTGACAGGATTTGGATGAATATTTATTTTGCCCTTCAATGAATAAATATTCATTTTTTTATAAATACTCAAGGATAATCGGGGTGCGTTAGAATACTATTTTATTTCCCGATTCCCGGCTGGAAAATTTGTTCGGTTTGATTTTTTAAAAGATGGTAAACTAAAGCGCATGATAAATACCTCGGATTTATTCCAGAAGTAATTTTCTCCCATCGGGTTTTCGCAAATCATCATCTGGGCGGTGCTCGCTGCCAATTTTTTGAACATTTCAGTGACAGGAAATTTGTCAACTTAAAAAAAATTAACGTGACTTCGGCATGAAAAAAGATTTATTTTTTTGTCTGTTGGCTGGTAAAGCGACATTTGGGGTAACTATTTAAAAAAAAAGAAAAAACATAAAAAAAAGTTTGACAATTTCAAAAAAAATTTGTATAATCTAACTTAAGCTTAATTTTCAACTTATACCTATTTGGAAACGGAAGTATCGATGATCAAGAGTATGACAGGGTTTGGGCGGGCTGAACTGGCAAAGGATGATTTTGAAGTGCTCGCAGAAGTGCGTTCTGTGAATAATCGGTTTCTTGATGTTCAGGTAAAATTGCCGAAACAATTTTACCATTTAGAACATGAGGTCAAAAATATCGTCCGCGATTACATTGCCCGCGGCAGGGTGAACGTGTATGTGAATTTGAAATACCAGAATGGCGATGGCGCAAATGGTTTGGAAATCGACGACCACGTTGTGCGGATGTATTTGAAATTGCTCGAAAATTTGAAAAAGAAATACCGCCTGAGCGGAAAAATCAAAATAGATCATTTGTTGAATTTTACGGATATTTTTTCTTTTGAAGCGGTCGGTGAGTTTAAGCCGGAAACATGGGAGGCGATTAAAGAAACAATCATTGTCGCCTTGGAAAATTTTTCTGACATGCGCACGAAAGAAGGGAGCGAACTGGAAAAAGATTTGCGCGCGCGCATTGGAAATCTGGAACGCATCGTTTCAGATGTTGAAAAAATTGCCCGCGATCGTCAGGATTCAGATCTGTCCCAACTGCGCGACAGAGTACGCGAACTGATCAAAGACGAAAATGTTGACGAACAGCGTTTACAGACAGAAATCGCGTTGATGGTCAATCGCATGGACGTCACTGAGGAATGCGTCCGATTTCGCAGCCACAACAAGATGTTTCTGGATTCGCTGGCAACAGAGGAATCGATCGGCAAGAAATTGAATTTCATTCTACAGGAAATGACCAGAGAAGCAAATACAATGGGCTCCAAGGCAAATCACGCGGAAATCGCACACCTGGTTGTCGATCTGAAGGAGGAGGTGGAAAAGATCAGGGAGCAGGTACAAAATATTGAATAAATTTCAAGCATAAATTCGCCAACTAAATGAGAGAGGATATAGAAATGATGATAAGCATTGGTTATAGAAATTATTTGTTAGCCGAGAGGATCGTGGCGATAGTATCGCCGGAAACGAGACCGACGCGCAATCTGATCGCTGGAGCAAAAGAACGGGGTATGCTTGTTGATGCGACTATGGGTAAGAAGACTAAATCTGTGATTGTAACCAACAGTAATCATGTCGTTCTGTCAGCAAATTCCGCGGACACAATTGTGCACCGCATTGAGATGTCAGGTGAAAAAATCCGAGTTGATGAGGAGAACTGAATCGGTCGCATGGATGGATTGTTAATTTTTTTGGCCTCTCCTTCCGGCGGCGGAAAGACTACTGTAATCAAGGAATTGCTCAGGCGATACCCGGAGCGGTTCGTTTATTCCATTTCCAGCACGACACGAAAGCCCAGACCTGGTGAAGAAAATGGCAAGGACTATTTTTTCCTGTCAGAGGAGGAATTCCGACAGAAGATCGCGCGGCATGAGTTTTTGGAATGGGAGCATGTTCACGATTATCTTTACGGTACGGACCAGTTGGTTGTTGAGGAGTTTTTACGGCAAGGGAAACATGTGCTGCTCGATTTGGATGTGAACGGTACGCTTAATGTGAGCAAAAAATATCCCGACCGGTCGATAACAATATTTGTTGTGCCGCCTTCAAAAGAAGAATTGATTAAAAGACTCAAAGCACGCGGCACAGATTCGGAGAAGGAAATTTCTCGCAGGTTGGAGCGGTTTCCCATGGAGATGGAAAGAGCACAGTATTTTCAGCACGTAGTAGTGAATGACGATCTGGAACGGACGGTTTCCGAAGTGCTGAATATCATCGAGCAACACGAAAATAAGAAAAATTTTATGGATAAAAAGTAATTTTTAAGGAGGTAGTAATTCATGTCTGCAACAATTTCATTGGATGATTTGGAAAAGTTTAGCGACAATATTTATGAAGCAATTATGGTTATTGCCAAGCGCGCCCGGCAGATTAATGACGAGCAAAGACAAAAAATAGAAGAAATTGTCGGAACAGCCGAAATGGACAGCTCGGAGGAAGATGAAGATTATGTCCGCGAAGAAGAAGAACGAAATTATATAAAATTTCCCAAACCAACGCGACTGGCGATGGAAGAATTTCTTCAAGGAAAGATCAAATATGAATATCTGGGAAATGAAGATTAATTCGCGATTTTATGTTTAGCCATAAAAATATTTTGCTCGGAGTGACCGGAGGAATTGCTGCTTATAAAAGTTGCGAGATTATTCGGCAGATAAAGAAAAATCACGGCAACGTTCGCGTCGTGATGACACCGACAGCAAAAAAATTCATCGCACCGCTGACATTGGCAACACTGTCAGAAAATCCGGTTTTGATGGACATGTTTGCTGATGAGTTCGGTGGCTCAACAATTCATATCGAAGCCGCGCGCTGGGCAGATGTAATTTTGTTGTGTCCGGCGACGGCGAACACCATAGGAAAAATTTCCTCGGGAATTTCGGACAATTTATTGACGACGCTCATTATGGCGGCGACAGTGCCGGTGATTTTTTGCCCTGCCATGAATAAAGAAATGTATCGCAATGCCGTATTCGTTGAAAATGTCGCCAAACTAAAAAAAGCGGGCTATTCTTTCGTCGATGCCGACGCTGGTGATCTTGCGTGCGGAGAAGTGGGCGAAGGTCGTTTAGCCGGGATTGACAGTATCTTGTTTTCAGTGAAGAAGGAACTTTTTGGCGAGGATGTTTTAGCGGGAAAGAAAATTCTAATCACTGCTGGCAGGACTGAGGAAGATTTGGACCCTGTGCGATTTTTAACCAATCGCTCCAGCGGAAAGATGGGGTTTGCTCTTGCCGAAGCAGCCGCGATTGCCGGCGCTGAGGTGACTCTCATCAGCGGGCCCACTCAATTGCCGGCTTTTTCAGGCGGGAAATTTATTCGCGTGCGATCAGCGGCTGAAATGGCGAAGGCGGTCGAAAAAGAATTTTCTGTGAACGACGCTGTGATTATGGCAGCAGCAGTGGCAGATTTTAAGCCTGAAAAAAAATCTCTGCAAAAACTGAAAAAGAGTGAAGATGATTTGACGTTGCACTTGACGCGTACCAAAGACATTTTGCAATGGCTCGGACAGCGGAAAGGCGACAGATGTCTGGTCGGTTTTGCGTTGGAAACTGAAAACGAACTTGAAAATGCACGCGAGAAAATGCAGCGCAAAAACCTAAATTTGATAGTGGTGAATAATCCGACCACCAGCGGCGCCGGATTTGACCACGATACAAATCTGGTGACTATCATTGACCAAGATGGCAATGAGGAGATGCTGCCGTTGATGAGCAAATTTGAAGTTGCCAGAGCGATAATCGCGCGTGTCGCTCATTGTTTTGTGAATAATTGATCAACTTTTCCGAGGGCTGAATTGGACGCTTTTATTGACCTGCTTGAAAAAACAAAAGACCTTCTTGCCGTTCAGCAGCAGCTTTACGGAGACAGAATTTTTGTCGATTTTTCAGCAGAACAACTTGCTTTATCATCTTCCGAACATACTTTTCTTTCGATGATTGATCTTTCGAATAAGGTGAGCACATGCCATAAGTGCCCGTTGGCTAAAATGAGAAGACATGTCGTCTTCGGTGAGGGAGACGTAAATTCTGACATTCTTTTAATTGGAGAGGCGCCAGGATTCCATGAAGACCAGCGGGGGAAGCCCTTTGTCGGCGAGGCAGGACAGTTATTAGACAAAATTTTGGCAGCAATTAATTTGAATAGAAAAAATCTTTACATCACAAATGTTCTCAAATGTCGCCCCCCGAAAAACAGGGATCCCGAGCCGTACGAACGGGCAGCATGTTTCCCGATTTTGCAGAAACAAATAGAAATTATAAAACCGAAATATATATTAGTTCTGGGCAGAATTGCTGCCCATGTGCTGCTGAATACGAGCAGACCTTTGAGTAATTTAAGAAATCGGGTTTACCGCAAATATGGCGCGCTGATGGTGATAACTTATCACCCGGCAGCATTACTTCGCAATGCAAATTTAAAAAGAGATACGTGGGAAGATGTTCAGGTTTTTCAGAAATGTTTTTCCGGGACTTATAACGGTGATGTTATCGACTTGGATAATCTGTAATTTCCACAATGTTAAAATTCAGGGATGAGCGAAATGGCACAAAATGAAAAAAAAGCACCCATGATACAGCGCAGTTTGCCGCATGATATAGATGCGGAAATGGCAGTGCTGGGCGCCATGTTCATCGATATGGAAGCCGTAGGCAAAGTGATCGAAATCATTCCTGACACAAACTATTTTTACAATACGGCTCATCAGAAAATTTATCAAGCGGCAGTGGAATTAAATGACAAACGTGCCCCGATCGATGTGATTACTCTCACTGATAAGCTTAAAAAGAATAATAGCCTGGAAGCAGTGGGGGGGCAATCATATTTGTTGACGCTTGCGGAAAAAGTACCATCTTCGGCTAATGTTGAATATTACGCCAGGATCGTTCTGGAAAAAGCGCTGCTGCGGCGACTCATTGAGCTCAACAATGAGATTATTCAAAAAGCCTACGATCACTCGGGGGATGTGTACGAATTGCTCGATAAAGTAGAGCGAGAAATGTTCGCTTTGGCAGAGCGAAAACAGATTCGCGGTTTTCAATGGATTTCGCCGACATTATTTGAAACAATGTCGAAAATTCAGAGTTTTGCTGCTCAGGCTGGCGGCATCACGGGCGTGCCTTCCGGTTTCCGCGATCTTGATAAATTGACTTCCGGTTTTCAGGACTCAGATCTGGTCATCATCGCAGGTCGTCCCTCCATGGGAAAAACCGCTTTTTGTCTGAATATTGCCAGAAATGCGGCGCTGGATCATAACGTGCCTGTGGGATTGTTCAGTTTGGAGATGTCAAGCCAGCAATTAGCCATGCGTCTGCTGTGTGCCGAGGCGCGTGTCGATTCTAATCTGGTGCGCACGGGTCGGCTGCCAAAAAATGAATTTCCCAAGTTGAGCGTCAATGTCGGAAAATTAGCAGCAGCTCCAATTTATATTGATGACACACCGGCAATGAATATTTTGGAGATCAAATCCAAAGCGAGACGTCTCAAGCATGAGAAAAACATAGGCCTTTTGATTATAGATTATTTGCAGCTCATTCATGGCCCCACTTCCAAAGCCGAAAGCAGACAAATAGAAATCTCTGCTATTTCGCGGTCATTGAAGGCGCTGGCTAAGGAACTCGATATCCCGGTGCTTGCGTTATCTCAGTTATCGCGCGCTGTCGAAGCCCGGGGCGGTGATCGGCGTCCGATGCTTTCTGATTTGCGTGATTCCGGCGCAATTGAGCAGGACGCGGACATGGTAATTTTCATTTACAGACCGGAGCGCTATGGCATCACTGAGAAACGCGGCGTGGCAGAAATTATCATCGGCAAGAATCGTAACGGGCCTGTGGATACTGTCGAGCTGACTTTTATTCCGGAATACACAATGTTTTCGGACAAATTTCACGGAAAAGCGGAAAATGAGCAAGCAGCAGGATTTAACTAAAAATATCGCGAAAGAACCGCGACGGCTCGTTTTGAATCACGATGAGGAAGAGAACTATCGAGCGGGATTGCGCAAATTGATGCGGAAAATAAAAAAGTATTTTCCGGAATTTGATGCGCAATTGCTCAAAAAAGCGTACGAATTTTCTTTCTGCGCTCATCGCGATCAGCTTCGCATGTCCGGGGAGCCTTATTTTGTCCATCCGTTGGAAGTAGCAAATATCCTGACGGAATTGCGCATGGATATCCCGACAATTAGCGGCGGTTTATTGCACGATGTCGCTGAGGATACCGGTGTTTCTCTGGAAGAAGTTCGAGAAGAATTTGGGGAGGAAATTGCCACGCTGGTAAACGGCGTGACAAAAATCAGCGAACTGAAATTTGACAGCTACGAAGCTCGTCAGGCGGAAAATTTCCGCAAAATGATCATTTCCATGGTCGAAGATATTCGGGTGATTTTGATCAAGTTTGCCGATCGTTTGCATAATATGCGAACAATTGATTATCTGCCGGAAAAAAAACGCGGAAGAATCGCCAGAGAAACGATGGATGTTTACGCTCCGCTGGCACACCGGCTCGGAATCGCACGTATCAAATGGGAATTGGAAGATTTGGCATTCAAAACCCTTTATCCCAAAGAGTACAAAGCAATCGTCAAAAGGATCACGGATAAACGCGAAGAACGCGAACGGTACATTCAGCGAGTCAAACGACCCCTGATGAGTGAACTCAAAAGATACGGTGTGGATGCCAAAATTACCGGCAGACCCAAACATTTTTACAGTATTTTCAATAAAATGCGCCGAAGAGGTGTCGCCTTTGAAGATATTCTTGATTTGCATGCTTTGCGCATTATTGTAAAAAAAATTGAAGACTGTTACTATGCGCTGGGAATCGTACACAGCATCTTTACGCCAATTCATGAAAAATTCAGCGATTACATTGCGACGCCAAAATCAAATATGTACCAATCGCTGCACACAAAGGTGATCGGCCCCGAAGGGAAAACTGTGGAGATTCAAATTCGCACCGAAGACATGCACCGGACTGCTGAAGCAGGTATTGCTGCGCACTGGCGTTACAAAGAAGGGCGCGCAAAAGAGGATGATTTAGACAAGCATCTCATTTGGTTGCGTCGGGTGCTGGAATGGCAGCAGGATACGCCTGGCTCTTCGGAGTTTATGGAATATTTGAAAATTGATCTTTTCCATGATGAAGTATTTGTTTTTTCGCCAAAAGGGGATCTTTTCCGTTTACCAATCGGAGCAACGCCAATCGATTTTGCATTTGCCGTGCATACCGACATCGGCTATCATTGCCTCGGCGCAAAAGTGAACAAAAAAATCGTGCCTTTGAGCTATCAGCTCAAGAGCGGCGACTCAGTGGAAATTATTACGTCCAAAACTCAGCACCCGAATCCTGATTGGATTCATTTTGTCAAAACTTCAAAAGCGCGTTCCAAAATTAAGCGCTGGGTTAATGAATCCATGTCCGACCAAAGCCAGAAGTTGGGCGCGGAAATATTAAATAAAGAACTGAAAAAGAACAGAATGACTGTAAAGGCGGATGAGTTGGATGAATTGCCTTCAAGTTACGGGTTCAATGACTTGTCTCAACTCTATGCTGCCATCGGCAGAGGCGATGTGTCTGTTATCAGTGTAGTCAATAAGCTGAAACCGAACAAATTTGGGAGCCGTGAGCAAAAGGGCGCATTCCAAAAATTCCTGCGCCGACCGAAAAAATCCGGTAAGGGCGTGCTCGTGCAAGGAGTGGATAGTCTGCTGATCACTTTTGGGAAATGCTGCCAGCCCGTTCCCGGCGAGCAGATAATCGGTTTCATCACCAAAGGACGCGGCGTGGTCATTCACAGGACTGATTGCAAAAACATGTTTACTTTGATGAAACAGCCGGATCGAATTATCGAAGTGGAATGGGACGTGGAAAAAGACCAACGTTTCAACGTCTCGCTGTTTATCATCGCGCAATCGACAAAGAGTTTTTTGGGAGAACTTACAGATACCATGTCGCGGCTCAATGTTACCATCGCTAATTTGAACATGAAAAAATCGGATAATTTTGTCCACACCCATCTCACATTGGAGATCAGAAATTTGAACCATTTAAAACAAATAATTGCTCGCTTAAATCAGATGGAGGGCGTAATTCAAGTGGAGCGGGTCAGCAGCGGGGACGAGGAAAAGAATGATGCCAAATACTTTCAGATTGCAAATTAATAAACCGAGAATTTAAAAACAAACAGTAAATTAATAGAAATCTAAAAGATTCGTCGCATAAACATAAGGAGCAGACTCAATGAAAAGAACCATCACAAAAAAAGATGTGGCTAAACGTACTGCTAAATTGGTCGGAGAGAAAATCTATCTTACTGAGAAAATTGTGGATGGTGTTTTTACAGCTTTGCGCGAGTTTATGTCTGAAGCAGACCCGGAAATCCGCATTGAAATTCGTGATTTTGGCGTTTTTGAAGTGAAAACTACAAAACCAAAACCCAAAGCGCGCAATCCGAAAACAGGCGAGATTATTTACGTTCCGGCGCGTCGTAAAACCCATTTCAAGGCGGGAAAATTATTGAAAGAAATCTTAAAAGAGCCGCTTGAATAAAAGCGCAAAATAAAAACCGTCGTGTGTTTTGGGACCACGACGGTTTTTTGTCACTATTTAAGACGGAGAATCTCACAATCAACGGAAGAATTTTAGCAATAGATTTCGGCATGAAACGGGTGGGCCTGGCTTTGAGCGATCCGCTGGGTAT
>NATN01000055.1 GCA_002085355.1 Candidatus Zhuqueibacterota bacterium 4484_87
GCGAACATCCGCAATAGCATCGTAAATAACGCGATATAAGCGGATGTCAACATTTTCCTTTTTGGCAATCTCACGCGCTTTCACTGTGGGACGCACCTGAAAACCGAGAATAATCGCATTTGACGCCGAAGCTAATAACACATCAGATTCAGAAATTGCTCCGACTCCCTTGAGGATAATTTTCACAGTCACTTCTTCATTGGACAGCTTGAGCAACGAATCGTTGATCGCCTCAACGGAACCATCTACATCGCCCTTGATAATCAGGGCCAATTCTTTAATACCGCCGGTCTTGATCTGACGGGAAATTTCGTCAAGTGTAATATGATGCACGCGCCGGTAGTCCTGCTCTCTCTTGAGCTGCTGACGCCGTAAACTGATTTCTCTGGCATCTCTCTCAGATTTCAACACAAGGAACTGATCCCCGGCCTGAGGAAGCCCGGTGAAACCAGTAACAAGCACCGGCATCGACGGATTTGCCTCTTTCATCTTTTTGCCGCGCTCATCAAACATGCTTCTCACTTTACCGTGAAATTGGCCGACGATAAAAGGATCACCGACTCGAAGCGTTCCCTTTTGAATGAGTACAGTTGCGACAACACCTTTTCCTTTGTCTAACCTTGATTCAATCACAACACCTGAGGCAAGACGGTCAGGATTTGCCTTCAATTCGAGCATTTCTGCTTCAATAAGAATGCTTTCAAGCAATTTATCAACATTTTGCCCTGTTTTAGCGGAAATTTCAATGCATTGATGTTTTCCGCCCCATTCTTCTATTAAAACTCCCCGTTCGGAAAGTTGCTTTTTAATTTTTTCCGGATTAGCGTTTGGCTTATCGATTTTGTTGATAGCCACTACAATCGGCACATTTGCCGCTTTTGCATGGTCAATTGCCTCAATTGTTTGAGGCATAACGCTATCGTCGGCTGCGACAACCAATACGACGATATCTGTCGCCTGAGCTCCGCGTGCGCGCATGGCAGTGAATGCCTCATGACCGGGAGTATCCAGGAATGTGATCCTTTTGCTGTCCACTTTCACGCGATAAGCGCCGATGTGCTGCGTAATTCCCCCGGCTTCTTTCTGAATGATATTACTGCTGCGAATATAATCCAGCAGAGATGTTTTCCCGTGGTCAACATGGCCCATAATTGTCACAACAGGCCATCTGGGTTGAAGTTTGGATTCATCTTCCTCCTCTTCTTCAACCTCCTCCAAAACTTCAGCACCAAATTCAGGCATTATCTCAACTTTGTAGCCATACTCGTCAGCGACAATTTCCAGGGTTTCTTTGTCAAGGCGTTGATTAATCGTTACCAGCAATCCCAATTGCAGACATTTTTTTATCACCTCATTAGATTCAACGCCCAGTTCGTCAGCCAATTCGCCAACTGTAATGAATTCATTGATGCGCAGGACGTTTTCGTCCTCCTCCTCGGCAGCAGTTTCTTTCACTTTTTTGCGACGCTTACGTGTTTTTGAAGTATCTTCCATTGCTGCCAGTGTCTGCTTGATCGATTCCTCGACCTCTTCATCACTGATAACAAAACGTTTTTTCTTCTTTTTTAATTTCTTTTTAGACTTATCTTGCGTCTTTACATCACTTAATCGTTCGCCGCGTTTTTTCTTCTTGCGAACGCGTTTTTTCTTTTCATCGCTTTCTGTGCTATCAGCAGCCTGCTTGATCTCTTTTATTCGCTCTTTGCGTTTGAGCTTTTTCTTTTTCTTTTGTTCTTCTTCTATCTCTTTTGCAGTCAATTCTTTTTTCGCTTCAACAGGCTTGCCTTCTTCAGCAGCAATTTTCTTGCTTTCCTCGGGCTTGTCTTTGGCTGCTTTTTTCGCTTTACTCACTTTGCCTTCGGACTTCTTCCCTTCTGCTGAAATATCAGCCACTTCTATAGCTTTCTTTGCCCTTTGGGCAACCGGTTCTTTTTCTTCTTTTAATTTATCTGTTTTCGGGGCAACTTCGGCATCAGTTTTTGACGGCTGCTCTTGTTCTGTAACTGCTTCAAGTTTCTCAACAACTTCATCTTTTTGCTTTTTCGATTTTTTGGATGCTTTTCTTCTTTTTAGCGTCTCGCTGAGCACTTGTTGAGAAAGTCGCATGCGCTCTTCATACTCTTCAATCTCTTTCTGCTTTTGCTCTTCTTTGTTTAGCTGTCTCTCTTTAAGCGTTTTTTTGATATCATTGTCACCTGCAACAACTTTGACTTCACCGCCAAATTCATTGCTAATGATTTCATACATCTCATCAGTGACCGGACTCATTTGGGTGGCAACGGAAAATTTGTGCTTTTCCAAAAAAGTCTTTAAAGCTTCAATAGAGATGCCAAATTCTCGAGCTACTTGATATATGCGACGTTTTTTACTCAAAACAAACTACCCCGACTATTCTTCTTCGTACTCTTCTTGTTTTACTTTTTCTATTGCATTAAAAATTTTATCGACTGTCTTTTGTCCCACTCCGCTAATCTGAAGGATTTCTTCTTCCCCGGCATCAAGAATATCGCCGATGCTTTCGTATCCGCTGGCGATCAATTTCTTAACGAGCGAAGCTCCCAATTCGTCTTCCATTTCCGAAATATCTATCGATGCAAAGGAATCTTCTTCCATCAATTCCTGATATTCAGATTCTTTGATTGTGTCAATTTCCCAGCCTGTCAGCTTTGAAGCAAGCCGCTTGTTCTGGCCTCCCCTGCCGATAGCAAGGGAAATTTGATCATTCGGAATAATTGCAATTGCCTTTTTCTCGTCGTGATTGAGGATGATCTTCAAAGGTTTCGCTGGGCTCAGGGAACGGGTAATGAAAATTTCAGGTTCTGAAGACCAGTTAATGATGTCGATTTTTTCATCGTTCAATTCTTTGACGACGGACTGAATGCGGACGCCTTTCATACCAACACATGCGCCAACAGCATCGATGCGTTTGTCATTGGAATAAACAGCAATTTTCGTGCGATCGCCGGCTTCCCGCGCCAGAGCTTTGATCTCAATAGTGCCTTCAGCAATTTCCGGTACTTCGATTTCAAATAGTCTGACGATGAAATTCGGATCCGCACGAGAAACAATAATTTGCGGTCCCTTTGATGTCCGGTTCACTTCTTTGATCAAAACCCGAATGTGTTCACCGCGACGATATTTTTCATTGTAAATTTGCTCACTTTTGGGCAAAACAAGTTCCACGCCGTCAATATTCAAGAAGACTTCAAAGCGGTTGACCTGGCGAATATCCCCAACAATGAACTCACCAACGCGATTCTTGTATTCCTCAAAAATTACATCTTTTTCAGCCTCTTTCAGCCTTTGATTTAAATTCTGTTTCGCTGAAATAATCAAACGCCTGCCAAAGCTTGCCGGATCAATAATCTCAAGAAATTCATCACCAACCTCCAGATCAGGCTCCACCTTGCGGGCGGACTCGAGGTCAATTTCTGTCACTGCGTCCGTCACTTCTTCGACAATTGTCTTCACATGGGTTATTTCAATTTCACCTTTTTCAAGGCTCACAAAGATACTGAAATTATCAGCACTGCCATATTTCTTCTTAATCATTGATTCGATGATTTGTTTTATAATCGAGCTGAGCAAATCTCTATCGATGTTCTTTTCTCTCACGATTTGCGAAAATGCTTCGACAATTTCACTTTTCATCAGTAATTATCTCCTAAAACACTCTTTATTTTTACCATAGCGGCAGAATTTTCGCCACCGTAATTTGCTCTAACGGCACTGCGATGTCCCGATTTTCCACCTCTATGAAAATCATTTTTTCTTCAGCCAGCTTAATAATTCCTTCCAATTGCATTTCGCCCTCTTCCGGGGAAACAAATTTCAGGCGCACTTTACGCTTTAAATTTCGTTGAAAGTCGCGCGCTGTTTTCAAAGGTCTATCGATTCCCGGAGAAGAAACTTCAAGCCGATATTTCCCGTCAATCAAATCTTTCTGATCAAGAAAATCGGAAATTTCTCTGCTGATACGCTCGCAATGACTCAGCGTGATGCCGTCTTCCGTGTCCACAAAAACGCGCAACACTTGATTGCCCCTGCGTCCTTTTAATTCCAGATCAACAAGTTCAGCATTGTTAGATTCTATGATTGGCAGCAAAAGCTGCTGTAATTCATTTATCTCAAAATCGCTTCTCATTAACGTCACCGCAATAAAAAAGTGGGATAAATTTCCCACTTTAGTCGATAAATGTACAAAATTTTTTTCTAAATTGCAAGCAATTTTTGCATTATTTTTTATTTAAGCGTTTAATTTCGCTAAATAAAGCTCAGCATCATTTTTGAATTTACTCTCAGCATATTTCTCGATGACGATTTGGTAACAAGCTTTTGCTTTGGCGATTTTATTAGCGCGCTGGTAACATCTTCCGGCTTTCATAAGCAGCCTTGGCGCGAGAAAATTTTTCTCAAATTTCTTCGCTCCTTTTTCATAAATTTCTGCCGCTTCCAAAAATTTGTTTTGCTGCTCTAAACTGGCGCCCAATCCGGAATACGCGCCATTGACGAGAATCGGGTCATCGCTGTAATCATCGATATAGCGCTTAAAATACATTTGTGCTTTCTCATAGTCGCCTTTTTCAAAATAGGCTTTTCCCAGCAGATAGACGCCTTTGGCTGCGCTTTTGGTTCCGCTGTAATTATCCACCATGTTCAATAGAATATCGATCGCTTCCTGTGTTCTACTCTGAGATAGTTCGTAATTTGCTTTGGTGAGCGCTTCAGAAGCATTCAGTTCTGCACTTCTTTTGCTTTTACTGAACATGATGACCATAAATAACAGCGCCAGCACCGCAATCGCACCGATGTAAATTTTCTGTTGATGCTCACGAATAAAATCAAGTGTCTTGAAATAATAAGTCACCAGCGGATCTTCTTTAATTTGACGTTTCGTAATCTTCTTGTGTGGTTTTAACATTTTGCATTGCCCTTTTTGAAGTTTCTGGTTCCAGTTAACTATGTACCCCTGGCAGGACTCGAACCTGCGACACGCGGTTTAGGAAACCGCTGCTCTCTCCTCTGAGCTACAGGGGCAAAACATTGTTTTTAAAGCTACAAAATATATTTATTTATTCTGTCATTGTCAAGTCTTTTTTGATTTTGGCAGCGAAATGTCCAGCGAAATCATATGAAATATGCCGCAAATAGTCAAACGTAAAAATTATACTCGCTACTTTAACAGTTCTTTCAATAATTTGGAGATGACAACAGCGTCATTCATAACAAAAAAGTGCAAGTGATTCTCCCCTGCTTCTAATAATTCGCGGCATTGGCGTAGCGTCCAATTAAATCCGATTTCGGATGCATGTTCCGGATTTGCTTCCATCTCATCCACTAATTCCTCTGGAATATCAACAAAGAATTTTTTCGGGATCGAATAAATATGGTTTTTTCGATGAATTACCTTCAACCCGGGAATGATCGGCACATTAATTTCATTTTTCCGGCAGTCATTGACAAAATTAAAATATTTCTGATTATCGAAAAACATCTGCGTCACAACATAGCCAGCACCGGCATCCACTTTTCGCTTCAAGTTCTGGACATCAATCTTCAGATTCGGCGCCTCAAAATGCTTTTCCGGGTAACCGGCAACACCCACGCAAAACTCCATGGGTTCGGCGTTCAAAATTTCTTCGACATATTTCCCGGAGCGCAAATCAGCAATTTGCCTCACCAGATCATTGGCATGAACATTTTCGTGACGGTGCGGATCAACCGGCTTGTGGTAATTGGTATCGTCACCGCGAATGGCAAAGACATTTTCAATTCCTAAAAACTCTAACTCAATCAACGCATCTTCAGTTTCTTCCTGTGTGAAACCACGGCACAGCAAGTGAGCAACTGTATCAATTCCAAAGCGGTTTTGAATGACACCGCAAATTCCGATTGTACCCGGGCGTTTTCGCCGCACACGGCGTTTAATGGTTCCGTTTCTTTGTTCCTCATAATTTGCCACAGCGGAATGGCTGGTTACGTCAATGAATGTGGGATCAAAATATTTAAGTTGCTCAACAATTTCCAGAATAATTTTTCCGCTTCTCCCCCGTTCAGGCGGAATGATTTCAAAGCTCACTTGCGGTTTTTTGCCATGTATGAGATGATCAATGACCTTCATAAATATCTCCTTGGGTGCTAAACATTAAAATACCTTGCATCCGGGTGGTGCAAAACAATCGCCGACGTCGATTGTTCAGGAATGAGTTGATAATTTTCAGATAAAACGATATTGATTTGCTCAGGCTTTAATAGTTGGAAAATTTTCTTCTGATCAGACAAATCCGGGCACGCTGAATATCCCAAAGAAAATCGCGCGCCACGATATTTTCCTTTGAAATAATAATTACTATCTAAAACTTCCTTCGGTTCAATACCCAACTCAATTCGAATGAGCCGATGAACATATTCCGCTAAAGCTTCAGCCAATTCAACTGAAAAGCCATGCCAGAAAAGATAATTTTGAAATTCATTATTTTCAAACAAACGCATACTTTCCTGCGAAGCCTTTTCTCCGATGGTCACAATCTGGAAACCAACAACATCTCTTTGTTTGGAGTCAGATGGCAGAAAAAAATCAGCCAAACAGATACCTTTTTCTGCCCCCTGCCTTGGGAAATCGAACCTAATGTCCGGTATTTTTACTGAATTATCAGAAAACACAAATAGCGAATTTTTCTCTGAATAACACTGAAAATAGCCATAACTATATGCCGCTTCAATCAACCGATTGTCTTGTGCGTGAGCGATCAATTGCTGCAATTTGGATTCAGCAAATCTATCATTGTCTTCATTTTTGCGCAATTGCCAGCGACTGCGAAAAAGAGACTGCTTATTCAAATAATACAGGAGTTCGGAAAGAGCAATGTCTTTCACGGTTTTGTGCCCCCAGAAAGGAGGCTCCGGTGGCTTCACTTTCCGTATTTTAAGCGGAGTTTTGCTCGCCCCCTTCTTCGGTTTTTTCTTTGTTTCATCTTCAGTAGATTCGTGCATCATCGGCGCTCTTTTTGCAGAACCCAGATTCTCCATTATTTTCAAGCCTTCGAACGCGTCCCGCGCATAAAATACATTTTCTCCATAAATGGCACGCAAGTCGTGTTCCACAAATTTGCGATTCAACGCTGCGCCCCCCAAAAGAACAGGCACATTCAAGCCATGTTCTTTCATTGATGTTAAATCGTCTCTCATTACAAAAGAAGAACTCACCAAAAGCCCACTCATGCCAATGGCATCTGCTTTTTCTTCTTCCAGCGCGCGCAGTATAGCCTGTATCGGCTGCTTTACGCCCAGGTTTACAACATGGTAGCCATTATTTGATAAGATGATATCCACTAAATTTTTCCCGATATCATGTACATCTCCCTGAACAGTGGCCAAAATAATCTTTCCTCGTGCTGGCGCGTCTGATCTTTCCAGATAGGGCTCCAAAAAGTTGACCGATTTTTTCATCACCTCAGCCGATTTCAGTACAAAGGGCAATTGCATTTGTCCAGATCCAAAAAGATCGCCGACTTCTTTCATTGCCGGAAGTAAAATCTGATTGATAATTTCCACAGCAGAATATTTTTGCAAACAGCTTGATAAATCCTTTTCAATATTTTGCATATTACCGGCGATAATTTTTTTTCGCAAAGTCTCTTCCGGCGGGACATCTCCTTCCTTCACTTCAAGTTCCGGCTTCACGCTATTGTCCTCAAAATAGTCAAGCAAAGCTGATAACGGATCAAAATCATCTGTTCTTTTATTGAAAATTAAATCTTCAATCAAAGATTTTACTTCATCTTTTATTTGATACAACGGGATAATTTTTCCCACATGCAGAATCGCAGCATCAAGTCCGGCAGTTAGAGCATGATACAGAAAAACCGAATTGAGCATTTTCCGGATTCTGGCCTGAAGGCCATAGGAAATATTGGATACGCCAAGAATTGTATTCACTTCAGGGTATTCTGCCTTAAGCGCCCTGATCGCCGACAATGTCTCTACCGCGGCATTTCTGGAATCTTCCGTACCGCTCGCCAGCGTAAAAGTCAACATATCTATGAAAATATCTTCGACAGGTATTTTATATTCATTGTGAATCACGGAAATCAGTCGCTTTGCAATCTCCAATTTCCTTTCCGCAGTGTATGCCATGCCTTTTTCGTCAATGGTTAAAGCAACGACTGCTGCACCATATTTTTGGCACAATGCTAACACCTGACGCATCTTTGCTTCATCTTCAAGATTCACGGAATTAATTATTGGTTTGCCAGCGATTTTTTCCAGAGCAGCGGCAATAACATCCGGATTTGTGGAATCAATCATCAACGGAATCGAACTCTCGGAATTCAGAAAAGAAACAAGTTTTCCCATCGTCTGTTTTTCATCGATGCCGGCATAGGCCGTGGAAATATCCAACAAATGTGCGCCTTCCGCCTCCTGACTCCGCGCAACAGAAAGCATACCTTCAATGTCATCTTTCAACAAATATTCCCTGAATTTTTTCGAGCCGCTGGCATTACACCGCTCGCCAATGATAAGAGGCCCCGGCGTCACGCGATATTTTGCAATCCCATAGAGGGAAGACGCAGCATGCAACTTTTCAACTTTCCTCTTCGCCGGAGTGGCATTTTCGACCGCCTCGATGAGAGCGGCAAGATGGTCAGCGGTTGTGCCGCAACAGCCGCCGACAATATTCACACCGAATTCCCGGACAAATTGCCCCATGTGTTCGGCAAAAACCCCAGGCTCCAGATCGTAAATCACCTCGTCGCCCGATACTCGCGGCATACCTGCATTTGGCATCACTGATATATTGCGATCCCAATACCGGGAGATGGTTTTCACGTGCTCACGCATGAGCTCAGGCCCGGTCGAACAGTTCAAACCTAAAGCGAAAAGGGGGAAATGGGACAATGACACGATCACAGTTTGCAGATCCGAACCGATCAACAATTTGCCTGAAGAATCCATGGTCACTTGGGCAATGACAGGCAAGAAAATTTTTCTTTTTTGGAAAATCTCAAAAATAAGAACGAGCAGAGATTTGAGCAATAACAAATCCTGCGAGGTCTCCAAAATGAGCGCATCTACTCCCCCGTCGAGCAGCCCCTCAATTTGCGGCGCGTAAGCTTGACGAATTTCACTGACGGAAATTTGTCGCAGAGAAGCCAATTTTGTTCCGGGGCCTATACTCCCGGCAACAAAGCGGGGCCTTCCCTGAACTGAAAAATCTAATGCTACTTTTTTTGAAAGCAACGCTGCTTTTTTATTAATCAAAAAAGCATCATCTTCAGCGCCATATTCTGACAACACAATTCGGTTAGCGCCAAATGTATTCGTCTCAATGACGTCGCAGCCAACGGATAAAAAATCCGAATGAATTTGCTCAATCACATCGGGTCGTGAAAGATTCAGGATTTCATTGAATCCGGGTTTGCCCTGAAAATCATCCGGAGACAAATCAAACCGCTGGATATTCGTTCCCATCGCGCCGTCAAAGACGAGGACATGTTCTCTGATTATTTCGATAATATTTTGTTTTTTTAGCATGTTAAAGATTATTTACAGTTTTCGAAACTTTTATTTTGTAATTATACAATATTCGGATTAAAATTGCAACAGTTTTTTTGTGAGGAATTGAATGTCACCCAAAGTCATGACGGTCGCTTTATATCACAGATAATATCAGATGGCTGTTGCTGATTAATTGCCTGAAGAAGTTCCCCGCAAAACTGTTTTTTTTATTACGCCCAATGGTTACTTTATCCTTTTATTCCGCGACTTCAGCGTTCAATTTTTGCGATGTGTTCTTAAAACCGAGGGCGTTGTTCTCCGCTAAATTACGTTACACTGTTGGCGTAAACCCTGAAAGGACGTGACAAATTAGCATGGGGCAATGCCCCATAAATTATGAAAAAAAATCTGATGAGCTCTGAATGAACGAAATAAAGATTCGTAATCGCAAAAAAGTAGTCAAAAGAAGATTGTTCAGTGTAATAAGTGTTCGGAAATTTTGGGGGATGTTCAGTTTTTTTTATGAGAAAAGGAATGTGAAAAACAACGCATAGCGAAATTAAAAATTGCAAAAGAATTTGGGGTATTTTTATCGCCCTATTTTCACCTTCTCACTACCAAATCTCTCACGAATTTCATCCACAGCCTGATTAAGACGAATATCGTTTGAGACTTTTTTCTGATCATCAAACAATGACAACTGATTAGACACGGGCCGCAACTGAAAAAATCGCACTGCCAGTCGCCGAACTTTCACGCGCCGCGTCAAAATCTTTTTCATCAACTTGCTCGCCGTAATGTAAAGTTCGTGATCCAGATTTGTCATGGCAGGAAGTCGCTTTTGTCCTGCTGCTTCGCGGTGGTCAGCGTAATAAATCTCCAGAATGAACTTCCGCGCTGTCAAACTTGATTGCCGTAATTTCCGCCCCACGCGCTCGACCAATTGCAGCAATGCTTCCTGAATTTGCGCTATGTCATTGGTTTCCTCTGCCATCGTGATTTGCTCGTAAAAATTTGGCAATTGCTGCGGCGGAAACACTGGCGTGTAATCGATGCCGCGCGCCGCTTGATGCAGCCGCCAGCCGATTTTCCCAAACACCATGGTCAAATGCGACAACGGTAATTCAGCCAGTTGATGAATAATCTCAATATTTAACTCTACAAGCTGTTTCTTC
>NATN01000263.1 GCA_002085355.1 Candidatus Zhuqueibacterota bacterium 4484_87
AGTGATAGTAATTTTCGCGCCATTTTTCAACAAAATTTTTCCGCCCTTCATCCTGCCGACGCGCAATTTAGGCCCCTGCAAATCCTGCAAAATCGCAATGGGTTTATTCAATTTTTCCGCCACGCGGCGAATAATTTCAATCCTTTTTCTGTGGTCTTCCTGACTGCCATGGGAAAAATTTAGCCGCGCCACATCCATTCCTGCATTCATCAACTGCGTAATTTTTTCTTCTGTCTCAGTCGCCGGTCCCAATGTACACACAATCTTTGTCTTTCGCATCTTTCACCTCTCTCATCGTATTCGTTCTAAAATTTTCCCATTTGTCCGAAAAATAACCGCTCCGTTGTAATCGGTGCGCGCTATTTTTATTCTCATTTTTCCCAATCGATCAATCACATCTTCAGAAGGAAACCCGAAACGGTTCATTTTGCTCACGCTGATCACGGCGAATTCGGGCTTCACATTACGCACAAATTCCTCACTACTTGAAGTACTACTCCCATGGTGAGCAATTTTCAGCACATCAGCCTGTAAAAAATCGCCGTAACGAACCAGCGCCTGCTCCGCTTCTTTTTCAATATCGCCGGTGAATAAAAATTTTCTGTCTCCGTAAATCAGCTTCAGAACCACCGAATTGTTATTCACATCATCAGGATTCATGCGGAGAAAATCTTTCATCGGCTGCAAAGCAAACAGACAGCACGAACCGGTAGAATCCAACACCATTGGTTTTCTCACTGCCACGTGCTCCACGCCAAGACTATCGAGCAAATATTTGTACAAACGGCACACATCGCTGTCATGGTAAATTCCGTTGTCCACCACACGGTGCACGTTGATGTTTCGTAAAATTTGCGGAAGACCGCCGATGTGATCATTGTCCGCATGGGACAAAACTATTGTGTCCAGATGGCGGATGTGTTTTCTTTTCAAAAAAGGCAAAATAAAAAAATCAGCAGCATCGAAATTTTCCGATCTTGGGCCTCCGTCGATGAGCATGGTTTTCCCGTCAGGAAATTGAAGAAAAATAGAATCACCTTGTCCCACGTCCAGAAATGTTACGTACAACCAGTTTTCATTTGAGAGAACTGAGCCCCACAGAGAAATATTTCCCAGAATCAGGAGCGAAAAAAGTATTGGCGCAGGCAAAAATATCTCCCAACGGAAAAATCAAAAAAGAGAAAATCAGCGACGCAAAACCGTAAGCAATCACCACGCCCACCAGCGGGATCACGATCAAATTCATCAAAACGGCGATCAGGGGCACGCGGTGAAAATAGTACACCGTCAGTGGCAGCGTTCCCAATTGCGCCGACAGCGAAACGAGAAATAAATTGGCGACGCTATTGCCAAATTTCCCGGCTGTCAATTTACGAAAAATTGAGCTTTTTTCAAAGAGAATTTTTAATTTATGAAATCCATAAATGATGGCGATCACTGCTGCGAATGACAACTGAAATGACGCCTGAAACAAATCCTGCGGGCGAATGAGCAAAATAATCAATGCTGCTGCGGAAATCACATTCCAGATGTCAATGGGGCGCTGCAGCCATTTTCCCAGCAGAAAAATTCCCGCCATCAGCGACGCCCGTACGATGGGCGGCTTGAATCCGACGATCAAATTGTAGGCGATAAGTCCCAGAATAATGACCAAATATTGCTGCCGCTTTGGTACGCGAAACACACCGAGCACGCTCCAGAAAATGAGCAAAATAAATCCCACGTGAAGACCGGAAATTGCCAGCGCGTGAATCACTCCGCTGCGGGCAAACGAATCGCGAATGCGGTAGGAAATTTCGCTGCGCTCACCGATGAGCAGGCCTTTCATCAGCGCCGCCACATCACCAGAATACAGTTTTTCAATCTGTTCGGCTATTTTTCCCTTGATCTGCGCTGCGATGGCAAAAATGGAAAAACTGCGTTTTCGCGGAAGACGAATCACATACCACTCGGAACGAATCGTCATCAGTCCGTAAATTCCCTGCGCCGCCAGAAATTTCCGGTAATTAAAATCGCCGGGATTTCTTTCACCGGGAGGACGTTCGATTCTTCCCAAAATTTTCAATCGGTCTCCGTAAGCCAGCGGCAAAGTGAAATTTTTGAAATGCAGCAAAATCTTTCCGTCGGTGGCATAGCTCTGTCCTTGAAAAATCACCGTATCCGGCTCAAATTCAACGCGGATTCCTGACTTTTTCTTCTGCGGGAAGCCGCAAACTTCGCCAATGACGATGAGATTTTCCCTCGTATCTGTAAAATATTTGATGTGATTTTCCGAAAACAAATGACTGGAAAGTAGGAGTCGCATCGCTCCGGCGATGATTAAAGTGATGAGCAAAAAATATCCGGAGAGTTCAGGAGAAAATTTCAAACTGATCAACGAAATAACGAGAAAGAAAATCAGCATTCCAAAAATGACTAAAGGAGGTGGCTCAAGCAGATTTGCCGCAATGATTCCCAGCAGAAAAGGGAGGAGTGCTTTTGAGGCAGGTTTGGTCTGGAATTGATTGAGAAAATTATTCATCGCAGGAAAAAATTGGCTCAATCATTACAATTTTGTCTGTAAAAATCCAATGAATTTATCCACTTCGTTCGCTAAATCTTCCAACGTGCCATCATTGCGAATCACGTAATCAGCACGGCGGATTTTCTCTTCCAGCGGCATCTGCGAGCGGATTCGCCGCTCAATTTCCGCCTCGTTAAAATTATCCCGTCTCTTCAGCCGCTCAAAAATCGTCTCTTTCGAAGCGCTGACAACGACCACGACATCGTAGTAAACATGAGAGCCGGCTTCGAATATCAGCGCCGCTTCGACGCAGGCGATGGGACGTTTGCCTGTTTTCGCGATTTTTTCCAGCAACTGATGTTCGTACTGAATCACCCGGGGATGGACAATATCGTTCACCTTTCCCCGCATTTCAGGATCGGAAAATAAAATTTCAGCCATTCGGTCCCGATTCAATTTTCCGTCAGGCTGGTAAATTACTTCACCTAAAAGATCAACTAACCGCACGCGAACTTCCTGATCGTGATTCATCAAAATTTTCGCCAGCCGATCCGCAGCAAAAACAGGAATTCGCCTCTGCCGTAAAAGATGACTGACTTCAGATTTGCCGCAGCCAATGCCGCCGGTGATGCCGAGTTTTAACATAAAACTTTTTAATCTTCAGATTGGACTATTTTTTCAACCAAGCTAATAACCTGCTTTGCAATCTCAATACCATTCTTGCAAATATTAAAATCTGGGTCAAATTCAGGCAAAACACTCATTATCGGATATTTTGACGGAAGATAAACTGAATCTAAAAATTCACATTCTTCATCCGGCAAATCTATATTGATCCCATCATTGGAAAGCATATATTTCAATTCAAGGATACTGTGTGTCTTTTTGAAACTTAATGATTTTTCAATTATTATTGCTTTTAATGCTTTTTCAACGCTTCCTGACTCAATTTCATTGAGAAAAACGCCCTGCCTTGCGTCCGCTCTGATCGGTATGATGTCAAGAGCAATTTTTTTAGCTATCTCACGAGTCAATTTGCGGTATTTCATTGCCAAAGTCAGGTAAGATTCCTTGCTATCCTGGAAAATAGCCACATCAATATCAGCCGGATTATCCGAATCAATAAAAGAGCCAAAAATTACAATCTTTCTTACCTCTTTTTCCTTACTTAAACGTTCCCTGATTTCTCGTTTAATTCGTTCTTTTGTCTCTTGAGAGATACTTTTCATTATTACTCCCAGATTTTCTGAAAATCTTACCCTCTCGAAATGTCAAATTCCATGAATACCGGTTAGTTGTTCTAAATATGCCACAAAAAAACACTCCTATCAAGCAAATTTATCAGAAAGAAAATCAGATTAGTAAATTTTGCACGCGGATTCTGCGGATTTGCATTGATTTATCCATTAATATCCGCAAGAATTTGTTCGTAAATGTTTACAACATTCTGTTATTTCATTTCTTCTGTGCGATTGATTGTTTTTTGAAATATCAAAATTACTTGAGCAAAATAGTTCTATTCAAATAATTACTTCATCTCACTTTAATGTGATCTCTTGATATTGTCAATAAACGGCCTTCAAAATCTGAAATAGAATATGAATCGAAGAACCATTTCACCAACTCAATTTCTTGTTGAGATGTCAAATTTCCTTTCCGAATAAATATTATGCATTTTGTTTCACCAGGAGGATAGCGAAGACTGTTGGTAAAATGATGATCCCTTGTAATAAGAACCGCTTTTTCTTTCTTCACTAATTCGAAAACTTCTTGATCCTTCAAACCTGAGGTGGCAGCTTCCGCGATAGCAATGACCTCAAAATTACTTTCCTTCAAACAAGTAACAACTCCATAACTAACACTTTCATCCACTACTATCTTCATGAAATTGATATCTCTTTTTCAGTTGCCAAATATGAAGCGTATTCAAGGCATGCCTTGATATCTTCGATTGTAATCCCTGGGAAATTTTTTAAAATTATATCAAAATCATCGCCAGCGGCCAAATGGCTTAAAATTATATGAACCGGAATGCGCGTTCCCTTTATACAAGGCTCACCGCCGCAAATGTCTGGATTTGATATTATTCTTTCTTTCATAAAATGCCACCACTATTTATTTTATCGACACTTTCCTTATTGATTTGAACCTTTTAGAATTCTGACTGATTCCTTGGATTTATTATAAATATACTATAAAAAACCACTCCTGTCAAGCGAATTTATCCAATTCGTAAACCGACCGCTGAAGAATCCATTTTTTAATCACCTTCCACAGCAAAATCGAAATCGGCACCAACAAATTTAGCAGCGGGAATAAAATGAGAAACCAGAAACCTGTCTTGACAAGTATCGGCGGGAGAGAAAAACCCTTTGCCACCAGAGCAGCGGCGTGGTTGAGCAGACTGGGTTTGACAACCACAAGCGCCAGGGCGTACCATTTGACATACTTAAATTTCAGCAAAGTTCTCAATGGCAATGTCCGCCAAACTGTACCGGAAGCTTTTGCTATTTTTGACATTTTTCCTGACTCAACAACGGCACGACTGCCCTGACGCACGATAGTTCGCTCCGTGATTGTTCCGCCGCGCAGTGCGGCAGCACCTGATTTGGCAGATCGCGCAAACCAGGAGATGACCGGTATCAGCACTACAACGTCAATCCCTGCATCCAGCAATTCTTTTCCTGTGACATGCGACAATCCCCGCGTGGCTACAGCAGCATTGAAATTAGAGAGCCCGCCAGTGAAAAAATTGACAATGGTGCTGGTGGTAGTCGCCACATAGTTTCGCTTCGCGCCGGATTCCGTGAAAATAAACCGCGCCAGAAAATTATGTTTTTGGTACTGGATTTCATTTAAAATGGACAACAATCGTTTTTGTCTGTCACTGAGCGAATCTGCTTTTGGGGATTTTCCGAAAACTTTATCGATAAGCTGATTCAATTGCTGTTCTGCTGCCAGAGCGGCATTTCCTTCAGTATAAAAGTAATCTAAAACCGGAATGATGTGCTGCGGGCCGAATTCATCTATAATTTGATAAAAAAGCTCGAAACTTTTCATTTCGCGATACAAACGGACAGTTGCTTCCGGATACCGATCAAGGGCGATCATTCCATTTAAATTCAGGCGTTCGATAATTTCCAATTCTTCGCCATTGAATTTCGCCAGACGGACCGGCTTCATTCCCAGATCATCTGCAATCTCTTTCACTAAAAAATCCCGGCGAATTTCCGACTCTTGTGGCGTGCGAAAAAAAGTCCGCCAGGTAGCGCAGCCTGCAAGCACAATGCCAATCAAAGAGATCAGCAAAATTTTTCCTTCGTAACGGAAAAATCTTTTTATCGGAGATTCCCTTTTATTTTGTTTGAATCTTCTGACCATGATTTTCACCTTGTTTTGGTGAGAAAAATTCTAATCTGCGCAAAATTACCATCCACGCCCATCCGATGAACGCGCCGAAAATGTAGTACAAAAAATCGCTTGGCACAAATGACGTTCCGATGAGCGCTCTGCCGAGGAAAAATGATCTTATCCATTCCAAAAATGAGGGATGCCAGAGCTGCAAAAATTCTAATATTGAGGTAGAGATGAGAACGCTGGCTGCGATCACAAATGGTTTTACCTGTGGCAGAAACAAGCTAAAGAAAAGACACCAAAAAATCACATAAAACAAACCACCAAGAGAATCATTCACCCAATGCGCTGCAGGTCCCGAATAAAATTTTGAGGCAAAACCAATCGGGATGATGAAAACCACAGAAAGCCAAGTCGGATAACGTTGCAGAAAAATTTGTTTGATTTTCATTTTTCGGAATGAAAATTTAGTCAAAATGAAAAACCGGATCGAAAGCCAGCGAAATAAATCGCAGCTTCCGATCCGATTTATTTAATTGCAAGAAAACATTATTTCAATAAAAGCAATTTTCTGGTGCTTTTGTATTTTCCGGCGACATCTAACTGATATAAATAAACTCCGGTGCCGACAATCCGCCCGTTCTGATCACGGCCATTCCACTGCACCTGATGTGTTCCAGCAGAGCGGGAGCCATTTTCCAACACTCTCACTACTTCACCGTTCACGTTATAAATCACCAACTTGACGCTCGCCTTTTCCGGCAAATTGTAACTGATGTTGGTTTCCATATTGAACGGATTGGGGAAGTTCTGTTTCAATTCATATTTTTCCGGAACAATAGCCTCTGTTACCGGAGCTTCCACATCGGTCACACGGCCTTCGAAAATTTCGATGTCATCGATTAGCGCACCGATCGATGGATTTTGTGCGTCAGAGACAAAATGGAAGCGAACATATACTTTGCTCACGCCAGTCGTGATCAGA
>NATN01000056.1 GCA_002085355.1 Candidatus Zhuqueibacterota bacterium 4484_87
GCGCGAAACAAACTCAACCTGGGCAATCACCAGCATTTGCGGCTTGTATTACGCCGGAACGGATTCGCTCACTCCCGGAGAAATTGTCCTGGAGTCAGACACGTCCGTAGCGAGAAACATCAATATTTTTGTCAATCGTGCGCAGGCACATCGCGTAACAAACAGCAAAATTATCGGCTCAATTAAATTTGAAGGCGCCTGGCCCAACTCCGTTCTCGACGTCAGAGTGATTGCCACGACGAAGTTTTCGCTGTTTCCGGTACAATTCCCAACTTTGCTGGACATCAGTTTCAGCAACGGAATTCCTGCAGGGAGTGATTCTGCGCAATACGTAATTGATGCTTTTCCTGCGCACTACGTCGCCACTGCTGTTTTGCTATTTAAAGCAAATGACTCTTTTTCATTGAATAGTATCATCGCATTGGACCAAACGCCGTACACTGTCAGCGAAGATTCAACAGTTGTCGGGCCTGACTTTTTAATTAAATTTTGAAACAAACAAAAGACTTTTGTCAATGAAAAAAATACTCATAAATATTACGCTGGTATTTATTTTTGCTGCTCTGAGCGGTTTGCAAGGACAGGTTTCCAATCATGGTTCCCTTGAAGGCAAAGTTGTGGACGCCAAAACAAACGAACCATTGATCGGCGCTAACATTATCATTTTGGGCACGAACCTGGGAACCATGAGCGATTTGCAGGGCAATTTTTTCCTGAAAAAAGTGCCGGTGGGCAGCTACTCCATCAAAGCGACGATTATTGGCTACAAAAGCAAAACCGCAACTGTACAAGTGCAATATCAGCAAACAGTGAAAATTAAATTTGAACTGACAGAAACAGTGCTTGAGATGCCGGAGTTGATTGTCACGGCAGGCAAAAAAGCGCAGAGTTTTCAGGATGTGCCCAATAGCGTGAGTCTGGTAACCCCGCGGGAAATCGAACGCCGCAATAGAACCTATCTCAACGAAGTTCTGGAATACACGCCAGGCGTCAATTTCATGCATGGCGACGTAAACATTCGTGGCTCATCCGGTTTCAGTCTCGGCGCTGGTAGTCGCGTGCTTTTGCTTTTGGACGGGATCCCCATGATGCCCGGTGACAGCGGAGATATAAAATGGGACATCATTCCCATCAGCCAAATCGAGCGCGTCGAAGTTGTCAAGGGCGCCGGATCAGCACTTTACGGCTCTTACGCCCTCGGCGGAGTGATCAATATCATTAGCAAAGAACCGTCGCCGGAACCGTACACCGAGCTGAAAATCTCAACAGGAATTTATGATAAACCTCACTATCCTGAATGGGAATGGACGGACAGGATGCTTCATTTTAGCCAGACCGACGTAACCCATTCCAGAAAATTGAAAAATGTCGGCATTCTGCTTTCCGCCGGAAGGAAGAGTTCTACCGGATACCAGCAAAACGGAGATTACATCAATTGGAATCTGCTTGGTAGAGCAGATGTTCATTTTGATAATCAGTCAAGGCTCACATTGCAGACAAATTTCTCCACCGGTGATCGCGGAGAGATTTTTCAATGGCGCAATCAGAATGATGTCTTTGAAATGCCGGTTACTTCAGTGGGCGATTGGATCAGCTCATCAAAATTTAGCGCGAACGGTGTGTTCAGGCAATTGCTGAACCCGCGCTTCACGTACAAAATTCGCGCTTCTTACTTTGAAAATTATTGGAAACACCATTACCACGACAACGACGATTTTTCCCGTGCACAAAATATCGGCTTTGAAGTACAAGCGGATTACGTGCTCACTTCCACTCAGTCGCTGACTTTCGGACTTGAAACAGTGCACGACATTACCAACTCCGCCATGTTCGGCGATCACACCGGCGCTAATTGGGCAGGCTACCTGCAGGATGAGATTCATTTCGGCAAACTGGTTACGGCAACTGCCGGCGTCCGCTATGATTATCATGCAGTCGATACAGGAATCCATGATTCCCAGATCAATCCTAAACTTGGTTTTACGATAAAGCCTTCTCTGTTCTCCACTTTCCGCGCTTCAGTTGGCAGAGGCTTTCGCTCTCCTACGATGGCGGAAATGTTCACAGAAACGACAACTTCAGGTTTCAGGATTATTCCCAATCCGTCTTTGAAAGCGGAAAAAGCCTGGTCTTATGAAATCGGTGTCAATCAAATTATCAGTGAAAATCTGCTCATCGACTTTGCGCTATTTCACAATGATTACCAAAATTTCATCGAACCGGAACGTGATGAGCAAAACACAGTCTATTTCATCAATGCGGAACGAGCGCGCATCCGCGGCCTGGAATTGATGGCGCAGTCCAATTGGTGGAAAAAAAGAATTCACCTGAAAACCAGCTACACCCTGCTCGACCCGAAATATGTATCCCGGGATTACACTCTGTTCTGGTGGGCGGAAAAGTTGATGGGGAAAAACGAACCAGAAGTCTCTTATTCTGCCCCTCTTGCCTATCGGGCAAAACATTTGTTCACCAATTCGGTCGATTTTAATATCGGAAAACTTAACATTGGCGTGGATTTTCGTTACGTCAGCAGGCTGGACAGTGTCAAAGTTTATCCGACAGATAAACGCGTCTCGCAAAAAGTATGGGATGCGCGCATGAGTTATAAACTGGATCAGGTTACTTTTGCTTTTAACCTAAACAATCTTTTTAATTACAGCTATACACAAATAGAGCGAAACATGGCGCCTGTGAGACATTTTGTTTTCAGCGTTAGCGGGCGTTTTTAGTTTTATAATAAAATTTCACATGAGGGAGGTGGTAATCAGAAAAATCATTTTTTTCTTTAAAAGAGAGCTACATCAAGAGAACTAACATAAAACCAAATCGGAGGACAAAACAAATGAAACGTACTTCAACAATCACAACTTTTTTTCTCGTGCTTTTATTAGCAGGCAGCGTTTTTGCTTCAGGCGTTGGCTTGACCGGAATCGGCGCGCGCGCCACAGCGCTCGGCGGAAATTTCCGCGGCATTGCCAATGACTGGAGCGCTATGTACTGGAACCCGGCAGGGTTGACGCAGATAGAAGGCTGGCACTTTGGTTTTTCATCTGAAGCCATCATACCGGTTAGCGAATATACTTTTGCCAATAGCACAGTGATGCCGTTCTCAATATTCAGAACCGGATCCACCGAGAACGAACCAAAAACATTCTTGGTTCCGGCTGCTGGTATCGTTTATGGCATGGAAAATATGAGCTTCGGCTTGGCTGTTTACGCACCGTTTGGCCTGGGTTCCAAATGGGATGTGATGAACACGGCTACTTATAACAGCGACTATCCGGGAATCGATTACGAAAGCGATTTGCAAGTTATCGCCATTCAGCCGACTTTCGCTTATAAAGTGACAGACAAACTCTCTTTGGGCGTAGGCGCAATCATCACTTACGCTGATATTATCATTCGCACACCCGTAACCACGCCGAACCCGTTGATTTTCGATCCCAACTATGCCGCTCTGAAACAGGGCGTGTTAGCTCCCATGGGCTTGGATGCGTCAACATACAATCACATTTTGACGGAAAAGAAACTCACCGGAAACGGTTTTGGCTACGGCGCAAACATTGGCTTGAAATTTGATTTGAGCGAAAAATTGTCCCTTGGCGTATCAGCGATTTATTACAACGACATGAGCCTGGACGGAAAAATCAGTGCTGCCACCTACGGCGCAAAAATAAGTCCCGCTATTCAGCAGCAGCTCAGTCAAACCCTGGACGGACTCATTGCCATGGGCCAGCTCACCGAAGCTGACAAGCAGCAGATTCTGGGAATTTACAGTGGTCAGAAAATGGTGCTGGCAGATGATGCTCCCGGTACAGCTACACTTCCGCTGCCGATGACTGTAGGCGCTGGTTTTGCCTACAAAGCAACAGATAACTTGATGTTCTCAGGCGATGTTTCCTGGACCCAATGGGCATCCTGGGATGTTATTCCCATTGACATGGACGACGGTTCAAAAGCTGAATTAGTGGAAAACTGGGAAGATGGAATTCGTTTGGGTCTCGGTGCTGAATATTGTGTTACAGAAAAATTAGGCATCCGTGCCGGTTACTACACAGAACCAGCAGCCCCACCGGATGAAACGCTGACAATCACAATCCCCGATCCGGGAAGAAGACACGGAATCAATGTGGGTATCAGCTACGATTTCGGTATGTTCAAAGCTTATGCCAGTTACGAAAAACTTCTCATCGGCGAGCGTACAATCAGCGACTGGAAATATGACACCACCTCCAGCTCATACGACAACATGGCTGGTACTTACAAAATGGATGTGAATAATTTCATGGCAGGATTGAATTTCGCATTCTAATTTTTGCGCGACATTTTTTCATCAAAATAAAAAGCCCCTCTGCAGCAATTTTGCAGAAGGGCTTTTATTTTATCCCTAATAAAATTTCAAAAAACTATTTGAGCAATTTCTCCAATTTCTCCCCGGATGCTTCCAGCAAATCTTTATGCAGGGAATTACCGTGAGAATCCATTGTTACCACTGCCGGAAAACCTTCCACATGAAATTCCCAAACAGCTTCGGGACTGCCGAATTGTTCCAGATAAACATGGGGAATTTTTTTGACTGTTTTGGCGTAAATCTGTGCTGCCCCGCCAATGGCATGGAGATACACAGCACCGTGCTCCTGACAGGCTTTCAGCGTTTTGGGCCCCATGCCGCCTTTGCCGATGACTGCCTTGATGCCAAATTTTTTGATAATTTCCGCCTGATACGGTTCTTCCCGAATGGAAGTGGTCGGTCCCGCTGCCATGGTTTTATATTCTCCATTTTCTTTGAGAATTACCGGGCCGCAATGATAAATAATGCCATTTTTGATCACATCCAGTTCCCCGCCTTCGTGGAGATATTTGTGAACCGCATCCCTGCCCGTAAAAATCGTACCGTTGATAACGACATTATCGCCTACTTTCAGAGAGCGGATTTGTTCTTCTGTTACAGGCGTATTCAGCACCTTCACTGATTTCGATTCAATCGTAAAATCATCAGGAAAATCCACTTCTTTATCAAATTCATCGGGCGATTGATACAGCCAGCGAAGCACCTCTCCTTTCTGGCTCAGCACAACCCCACGACGACGGTACGCCCAGCACATGTAAGCAATAGTCACAAAAAATGACGCCGGAAGCCGATTTCTCGTCCCGATTTTACACGCACCGATAGTCAGTTTTCCGCCAAAACCCATGGGGCCTATCTCCAGTTGATTGGCTTCTTCCAGAATCTGATTTTCCAGTTTCGCTAATTCAGGGATCGGATTCACATCATCAACCTCTCGCAGAAGCTGATGTTTTGCCCATTCGTATCCCACTGCGCGATCCCCACCGATGCAAACACCTAAAAATCCAGGGCTGCAGCCTTTGCCCTGCGCCTGATAGACGGCATCCAGAATACAGGCGCGCACGCCTTCCAAATCACGACCATATTTTTTGCCGTTAAACTCGGCTGGCAGCTTGTATTGTGTACTCATATTTTCGCAGCCGCCACCTTTCTGGATAAGTTTCACTTCAATTTCATCGCTGTCGCCCTGATAAAATTTAAATGCCGGACTACCGGGTCCTAAGTTAGTTCCGGAATTTTTTCCGGTGAGACTATCCACGGAATTCTGGCGCAAATATCCTTTTTTCGTCGCGGCTACTACTGCGTCTTCGATCGCCTGCTGCAATTTATTAATATCCGTACCCAGCGGATAAGTAATATAAAAATTCAGCAGTCCAGTGTCCTGGCAAATAGGCAAAGAACGGCGTTTCGCCAGTCCGATGTTTTGCAGCACCAAGTCCAAAGCAAAATCAGCTTTTGACCCAGGGTCTTCCAATTTTTTTCTCAAAGCAAGTACCTGCTCCACATCTTGGGGTAAAAACGCAGAAGTCCGACGAATCAACTCCAAAATATTCTCTGAAACCTTTGCGTAATCCATTGGCCCTCCTTAAAAATTATTAGTTTGGAGAGAAATCACATCATTTTATTTAAAAATAACGGCGAGACATGTGGTAATGATACATCTGCCATTTATTTCCTGCTTTTTTGAAAATAGCCGTTATGCGTGCAGTCATGGAATTGGGCAAGCCATCCATTTGATAATTATAAACAACCGTGTAACGGGCACATGCGAGATGCGACTCGCAGTCAATTTCTACATTCTGAACTTGCGACTGAATTTCGCTCCATTCTTCCAAAATTCTATTCAAAAATGAGGCGGTTCCCTTTTTGTCAAAAATCTGGCCATCGAGAGTGAAAAAACGAAAATCATCATGGCAAAAGGAGACAAACTGATCGAATCTTTTTGCATCAAATGCCAAATTGTAATTTGTGATTAATTTCTCAATCTGTTTTTTCTCAACAGCTTGATTTGAAGCAGTATGGCACGAAAGCAGAGCAAATGTCGCGATGAGAAAGTAAATAAAAATTTTTCTAAACATTTTGAAACTCTCCGTAATTTTTATAGTGAAATATATGCATGATTTCTATAAATTTCAAGTAATTTCTTTATTATTTCCTGTCAAAAATACCTGTCATTTTGACACATTACCAATAATTTGCCAAAACGTCAGTCTTCAGTCTTCTGCAAAAATTTCTTGATAAATCGATAACTAATTGTTTTCTTTAGACATTGAGAATTTTTCTTTGCTTCTGGCACATATTTTGCGGAAATGAATTCGGATTTTAAAATTTTTTTGAAAATTAAAATTGAAAATTAACTCAATTAAAATAAAAAGGATCACTCATGAGCGAATATAAAAAGGATTATACAACTGCGATACCTATGATTTTGCCGGTAATTCCCCTGCGCAACGAAGTGCTTTTTCCCCAGCAGTTTTTGCCGGTCACAGTAGCGCGGGAAAAATCGCTAAAATTGCTCAATGATTTGAATGAAGAAAATAATGTCATTGCTATTATTACCCAAAAAGATTCTTCAACGGATGATCCCACTCCCAAAGACCTGCACACTGTGGGCACAGCCGCGAAAATAATGCGCAAAATTGACATGCCCGACGGTAGCAAGACGATTTTAATCCAGGGGTTACATCGTTTGAAACTCATCACTTATACGCAAGAGCAGCCTTATTTCAAAGCTGTTTTTGATCCGATACGCAATGAAGATCTGGCGATCCGAGACCCGGAACGCGTCGAAGCATTGGCTGCTAATTTGCGCAATATTTTCAAACGCGTCGTGGATCTGTCCAGTGATATCACGTACGAACAATTAGTGATGGTTTCCAATATTAAAGAGCCAGGTATGTTGGCGGACATGGTGACTGCTTTTTCCAACGTTCAAATTGAAGAAAAACAGGAAATTTTGAATACTTTCGACATCCAGGAACGCCTCAACAAAGCAAATATTGTCATTAATAAACTCCTGCAAACGCTGGAGCTGGGTGAAAAAATCCAGACTGATATTCAAAATAAAATCGGTCAGTCTCAGCGCGAAATGTATTTGCGTGAACAGTTGAAGGCAATCAAACGCGAACTGGGCGAAGATGTGGAAGGTTCAGAAATTGATGAGCTGCAGGACAAAATTCATCGGGCAAAAATGCCCAAAGAAGTGCGCAAAGTGGCTGAAAAAGAACTCAACCGCCTGGCGCAAATGCATCCGGCATCCGCAGAGTACACGGTGGCACGCACTTATCTCGACTGGCTGATCGAATTGCCGTGGGACAAAACCACTAAAGATATTCTGGAAATTAATAAAGTGAAGAAGAAATTGGATTCTGATCATTATAATTTGGAAAAAGTCAAAAAGAGAATTCTGGAATATCTGGCAGTGCGGAAATTAAAAAATGACATGCGTGGACCGATTCTTTGCTTTGTGGGTCCCCCCGGAGTAGGGAAAACTTCGCTGGGACGATCCATTGCCGAGGCCATGGGAAGAAAATTCATTCGCATGTCTTTGGGTGGCATCAGAGATGAGGCTGAAATTCGTGGTCATCGTCGTACCTACATCGGCGCGTTGCCGGGACGAATTATTCAGGGTATTAAAAAAGCCGGCTCCAACAATCCGGTTTTCATGCTTGATGAAATTGACAAACTGGGACACGATTTTCGCGGGGATCCTTCTTCCGCATTGCTGGAAGTTCTGGATCCGGAACAAAATTTTTCTTTCAGTGATCACTATCTGGAAGTGCCTTTTGATCTGTCAAAAGTGATGTTCATCGCCACAGCAAATATGCTGGAGCCGATTCCTCCGGCTTTGCGCGATCGAATGGAAGTGATTGAAATTCCCAGCTATGTTGAAGAAGATAAAATACACATCGCGAAAAAATTTCTCGTTCCCAAACAGATAAAGGAACATGGCCTGACAGAAAAAAATATCTCATTCCGCAATGACGCATTACGATTCATTATCAACGCGTACACGCGGGAAGCAGGCGTGCGAAATCTGGAGCGCAAGATAGCTGCTATTTGCCGCGGAGTTGCCAAAGATGTGGCAACGGCAAAAGACCCGGAAAAAATTAAAAAATCCATCATCACTCCCAAAAAAGTAGAGCAATATCTCGGGCCTATCCGTTTTTATTCCGAAGCAGCCGAACGCATCAATCAGAGCGGAATTGCGGTGGGACTCGCCTGGACTATGGCTGGCGGTGATATTTTGTTCATCGAAGCTACAAAAATGCCGGGCAAAGGTAAACTTTCGCTCACAGGTCAATTGGGCGATGTGATGAAAGAATCTGCACATGCAGCGCTATCTTATATTCGCGCCAACGCCGAGGAACTGGGCATCGACGGAGATTTTCATGAGAAATATGATATTCACATTCACATCCCTGCTGGCGCTATTCCCAAAGACGGACCTTCTGCCGGGGTGACTCTTTTCACGGCAATGTTGTCTCTGCTTTCAGACAGGAAAGTTCGCTCCGACGTTGCCATGACAGGGGAAATTACGCTGCGAGGCAACATTTTACCCGTCGGCGGCATCAAAGAAAAAGTGCTTGCCGCACATCGCGCGGGCATCAAAACAGTGCTGCTTCCCAAAAAGAACGAGAAGGATCTGGTTGATATTCCCGACCATATTCGGAAAGAGATGAAATTTCATTTTCTGACAGAAATTTCAGAAATTCTGAAGTTGGCTTTCGAGCCGAAAAAGCTGAAGAAGGCGAAAGCTGCGAGTCAGTGAAAAATGAGTTAAGGAAGAGTAGAGAAAAAAGCCGGGTTTCAAATAGAGCCCGGCTTTTTTTATTTTGTTAGAACAGCCACGGTTTCCACATGCGCTGTGTGTGGAAACATATCCACCGGCTGCACTGAAATCAGACGATATTCTTTTTCACACAAAATTTTGAGATCACGCGCCAGAGTTGCCGGATTGCAGGAAACATAGATAATTTTTTCCGGCGACAGTTCAATTATCTTCCCCGGCACTTTCGGGTGCATTCCCGAACGAGGCGGGTCGATGATGACCACATCCGGTGCGCCAAATTTCTTCTTCAATTCTTCAGTATTCAGCACCTGATCTTTTATGTCTCCAAGCACAAATTCGCAATTATCGATGTGATTCAGTTTTGCATTTTCCTGTGCATCGCGAATGGCGGCAGAGATGATTTCAAATCCAACCACTTTTTTCACTTTATCCGCGATAAAAATCCCAATGCTGCCAGTGCCGGAATAGAGATCATAAACGATTTCATTTCCACGAAAATCTCCGCGTTCGACGACCAATTCGTACAAGCGCTCCGCCTGCCGAGAATTGGTCTGAAAAAATGAATTTGCTGAAATGCGGAATGTTCTGTTGCCCAGCCGTTCCTCGATAAATCCCTTGCCGAAAAGGACGCGCTCCTCATCGCCAAAAGCGATCTGTGCTTTTTTGCGATTGATATTGTGTACCATGGTAGTCACAAAGGGAAATTTTTCCTGAATTTGTTTGGCCATCTTTTCGACTGCTTTGTTTCCTCCTGCATCATCGGCAGTAACGATATTGATCATAATCTGCGTTTTATCCTGGGTTTCCCGAAATACGAGAAAACGCCAATAGCCAGTGTGGCTTTTCGTGGTGTAAGGTTCAAATCTCGAATTTTTGGAAAAGTCTCGGATAAAATTCAACAGTTCGTTGCTTTGTTCTGATAACAAATGGCATTGATGAATATCCACCACTTTATCATAAACATTGGGCACGTGCAACCCTAAAGCGAAATTTCTTTCAATTTCATTTTCGCTATCGATTTCTTCGCGGGACAGCCAACGGAGAGGACTGAAAGAATATTCCATTTTGTTACGATAGAAAAAAATATCCGGGGACGGAAGGATTGGCAGCAAAGGCACAGGATCAAAGCCTCCTAAAAACTTGATCGTCTCTTCAACTTGGGACTGCTTTTGCTGCAACTGGGCATCATAAGACAGATTCTGTAAAAGACATCCGCCGCACGTGCCGAAGTATTGGCAAGGCGGTACCACTTCCTCGGGAGAATGCTTCAGAATTTCCAGGACCCTTGCTTCAGCAAAGCTTTTTTTCGGACGCACTATTTGCACTCTCACCCGCTGCCGCGGCAGAGCGCGACGCACAAAGACAGCGTAACCGTCAACGTGAGCAACACCTTTACCGCCAAGTGCAAGTGATTCTATTTCCAAATCTACTATTTCGTTTCT
>NATN01000057.1 GCA_002085355.1 Candidatus Zhuqueibacterota bacterium 4484_87
ATAAAGAAAAAATGACGCTCTTTCCACATGAAATATTTGTTGATGTGGAAATTGATAAAATGGCTGATCATTTTGATATCAAGGGCCATGTATCAACTCAGGCGCATTATGTTTGTGATCGATGCCTGGAGGAATTCGACCAAAATTTGGAAAGTGCTTTCCGCGTGTACATTGTTCACAAATTGCAAGAGGGTGTGCACGAGGAAAATGATGAATATCGTGTGCTCGATGAGCACGAAGAGTCTATAGAAATTGCAGGAGATGTCGTCGAAAGCTTGTTGCTTGAGGTTCCGATGAAACATGTTTGCAAGGAAAATTGTCTGGGGCTGTGCCCCACATGCGGGGCAAATCTGAATTTGGGTCCTTGCGGTTGCAAACAGGAAGCCATCGATCCACGCTGGGAAAAGCTTCGTCAACTATTGATAAATGATAAGTAATTAAGCAGTTATAAAAACGCTCATATCGGCTTTCTTTGCTTTTCTTTTGTTATTTCCCGATATGAGCGATTTGGTTTTATATTGGCATAAATTGATAAAATAAGACAGTTATAGTCGCAAATAAACAATTTTAGAGCAAACTGATGCTTTTTGATTGAAATGATAATTTGAAAAAGGAAGAAGAGCTATGGCATTACCAAAAAGAAGACATTCAAGTTCAAGAAGAGACAAACGCCGCACCCATTGGAAATTGTCAGCGGTAAATGTGGTCGATTGCCCGAATTGCGGACAGCCGAAATTGCCGCACCGCGCGTGCCCAAATTGTGGCTACTACAATGGCAAAATGGTGTTTGTGCCCAAAGAAGCATAATTTTTAGCGAGGACTGAACAGAGAAAATGAAAATCGCAGTTGATGCAATGGGCGGCGACTTTGCGCCGCGTGCTATTGTCACTGGTGCAATTTCGGCGGCACGGACAAAAAAAGATCTGGAAATTGTTCTTGTAGGAGATGAAGAGGCAATAAAACACGAATTGTCGCTTCATTTTCGTACGGATGAATTGCCCATCTCTATACATCATGCTTCTCAAATCATTGACATGAAAGATTCGCCGGCGTATGCTCTTCGCCACAAGCGCAATAATTCCATCAGCGTGGCTATGGATTTGCACAAGCGCGGTGAAGTGGAGGCTGTCGTCAGCGCCGGGAACACTGGCGCAGTATTAGGCGCAGCGCTCATGAAGCTAAAAAAAATACGCGGCGTGATGCGCCCGGCTATCGGTTCAATTTTGCCAACCGGCAAAGGACGGAATTTTCTTATTGACGTTGGTACAAATGTGGACTCCAAGCCGCAGCAACTCATGCAGTTTGGCATAATGGGAAGCATCTTTGTCAGAAAGCTTTTTGGCGTGGAAAATCCACGGGTTGGTTTGCTGAATATTGGTGAAGAATCCAGCAAAGGCTCGGACCTCATTCAAAAAACTTATCAATTGTTTTTGGAAGCGCCGTTTAATTTTATCGGCAACGTTGAAGGGAGGAGCATCCTCAGCGAAACCGTGGATGTTGTGGTGTGTGATGGTTTTGTCGGGAATATCATTTTAAAGTTCGCCGAATCGATCAGTTCAGTGTACACTCGAAGTTTGCGCGGCAGGATTGGCAAAAGAGCGCAATATAAATTTGGTGCTCTTTTACTTCGTCCGGCTTTTCGCCGTTTGAAAAAGACTTTTGATTATGCTGAATACGGCGGTGTACCGCTGCTTGGCGTCAACGGCGTTGTGATTATCGGACATGGGGGTTCATCTCCGAAGGCGGTGACTAACGCTATTTTTGAAGCGGAAAAAATGGTTAAGGAAGATGTCAACCGGACGATAGAAGAGGAGTTGCAGGCGGCGAGCCAGAAACAAGGTGAATAGTCACTTAAATTTCAAATAGTTTTTTCAAAGAAGTATTTTTTTTAAGGAGATTGAAGCGAAAGTGGATGAAAAATTAGGCGCAATGATTACTGGTATGGGAATGGCTGTACCTGAAAAAGTTCTTACAAATTTTGATCTTGAAAAAATGGTCGATACGAGCGATGAGTGGATTCGCACGCGAACCGGAATGGTGGAAAGACGTATTGCGGATGAAAATACGGCGACATCAGACCTTTGCACCGAAGCCGCGGAAAAAGCTCTGAAAGATGCGGGCATGTCGGCAAAAGACCTGGATGTCATTATTATTGCAACAGTGACGCCGGATACGCTTTTTCCTTCAACGGCTTGTTACGTACAAAGAAATCTCGGCGCAACAAATGCAGCAGCGTTTGACATCAGCGCGGCTTGTTCCGGCTTTTTGTACGGTTTGACAGTCGGAGACAGTTTTATTCGTGGTGGTATGTATAAAAATATTTTAGTCATTGGCTCGGAAACTTTGAGCAAAATTACGGACTGGACGGATCGTTCGACATGTGTGCTTTTTGGCGACGGCGCCGGAGCCGCTATTCTGCAACCGTCAGACGGAAAAAGCGGCATAATGAAAACTCATATCAGCAGCGATGGCAGACTGACAGATCTGCTGATTATTCCTGGCGGCGGCAGTCGGATCCCTCCGTCTCACGAATCATTGGATCAGCGTCTTCATTATATTAAAATGGAAGGCCAGGAAGTTTTCAAATATGCGGTAAAAGCAATGGGCGATGCAGCGGTGAAAGTGCTCAAAGAAGGTGGCGTCTCATCAAAAGATTTGACTTTGATGATCCCGCATCAGGCAAATGATCGTATCATTCAGGCCACAGCCCGACGCATCAAATTGCCCATGGAACAAGTGTACGTGAATATTCAGAAATATGGCAACACCTCAGCGGCATCAATTCCCATCGCCATGACCGAAGCTATTGAAGAAGGAAAACTTAAAAAAGGTGATTACTGTCTGATGGTGAGTTTCGGCGGCGGTTTCACGACCGGGGCAGTTTTGCTAAAATATTAACATAATTTGTTACTATTCAGGGATGGCTATTCCGGAAGCCGCTGAAGCGGCTAATTAGCTTGTAATGTTGATTTAGGGACACCACGATGAATCGTGGTGTTAATACAACCGACTTTTTGAACTAACACCATCCTTCAGCATGGTGGTGTAATACAAACCAAAAAGCAAATAGCTGCTTCAGCAGCTTGCAAAATTATAAAGAGATGACTTAAGCTGAACAGTTACAATAATTCAACGAGATGCTCTTTAAAAAACCTCTATTTGGGGAAGAATCATCAATTTGAAGCACAAGAGCATTTTTGTGGAAAATATTGAAAAAAGGCAAGGAATCTCTTTGTCTTGCAATATAAAAGGAAGTTTTTATGTCAAGGGGAGCGACTGCGCGACACATCTTGTGGATTTCCATGGCAGCAATTTTGATTGGTGCATGTGCTTCCGGCATAAAGCTGCAATTCACGCGACCGGGGCAGATTGCCTTTGCCGGCATCAAGCGGCTGGTTGTAGCGCCGGTGACAGGAATCAGACAAGCACCACGGTTTGAAGAAGAATTAGTTGCAGCATTGGGAAAAACGGGTTTTTACACAATTCTGCGCGATGCGGATGTGCGGAATATCTTGCTCAAACATGGCGTGACATACGATGACATTGCTGCTGCAGATTCGCTGCGGATGAGTGATGTCGCTGTGTGGCTACAAGCTGACGGAATTTTATTTTGTGAATTGAAAGATCTCGATATCAGCTACATGGCGCTGGGAGCGGAAAAGGTCGAAAGACTGGTGTGGACAGGGGAGTATGAGCGCGATGAGTTTGGTGAAATTGTGATGGTGCAGGATTCCAGCGGTGCGATGATCAAAAAGAAAAAATTGAAAATCAAATTTATCGATCAGAAATTTCAGTTGCGCGATGCCAAGGTCGAAGTAGCGTTTCGATTGATTGATTTTCAAATCGGGAGAATCATCGGAACCTGGAATAAAGAAGAACATTACATTGAAAATATTGTCGAAGGCGATAAATTTCAGGAATTTCGCTCTGAAAAAGAGATAAAACAGATGCTGATGGATAAGGTCATTCGCGAATTTGTGCAGGAGATTGGCCCGCGTATCGAATTTGTCAAGCGACAACCAGAGGGCGGAATAGCAGAGCTGGATAGTGGCATCGTCTTCGCACAGCAGAATAATTGGGAAAAAGCGTTGGACGTCTGGAGCCGCGCCGAAGATAAATATCCGAATAATGCCAGTGTTTATTTTGACGTCGGATTGGCGCACGAGGCTGTGGGAAATTATAAAATGGCAGAGATGTATTATCTGAAAGCCGGACTTTTGGCGCCGAAACAAAAGAAGTACAGAAAAGCTGTTTCCCGAATCAGAAAGATTTGGGATGACAAAGCAACAATGCAATGAGCATTTATTCGCCGCGATGACGGTGTTTTACAGAAAACGGAATTAATTTATGGCAAAGACAGCATTTTTATTTCCCGGACAAGCTTCTCAATTTGTGGGAATGGCGAAAGATTTGTACGATGATTTTCCTTTTGCCAGGGAAATTTTTGAAAAAGCAAATGAGATATTGGGCTTTGATATTACAAAGATTTGTTTTGAAGGGCCTGAAGAAGAGCTGAAACAGACTCGCGTTACGCAGCCAGCGATTTTCATCCATAGCTACATTGTGGGGGAAATGCTGGCGGAAAAGGGTATGCAACCGGCGATGGTTGCTGGGCATAGCCTTGGCGAATATTCTGCACTGGTCGCAGCTAATGTTTTGTCGTTTGAAGACGGGTTGCGTGCCGTAAAAAAACGCGGGGAATTGATGCAGGTTGCCGGCGAGAATCAGCCGGGAACAATGGCAGCGATTGTCGGATTATCAGCGCAAATTGTCGAACAAATTTGCCGTGAAGCGTCCCATGCTGGCGTAGTGCAACCGGCAAATTTTAATTCTCCGAGCCAAATTGTCATTTCCGGCAGCGTTGACGGCGTTAACAAGGCAATGGAACTGGCGAAAGAAGAAAATGCGTTGAAAGTAGTGCCTCTGGTGGTGAGCGGCGCTTTCCATTCTCCGTTGATGGCTCCGGCGCAAAAGGAATTGCAGGAATTTTTGGAGCAGTTAGTTTTTGCGGACGCTGATATTCCTGTTTACGCAAATGTGAGCGCTAAAGCGCACATAAAAGCTGATGAAATTTTGCCGCTGTTGATTCAGCAGCTCACTTCGCCGGTAAGATGGTTGGAGACGATTGAAAACATGATTACAGACGGAGCGGATTCTTTTTTTGAAATAGGCCCCGGAAAAGTGCTCACAGGATTGATGAAGCGAATAAATCGACGGGCAAAAATCAAAAACATGGGTACGGTTGAGGAAATCAATGCATTGCTGTCGTGAGATAGCAATTTTGTTCAAATTTGGGAGGAAAAAATGAACCAACAGGTTGCAATCGTAACGGGATCGGCGCGGGGAATCGGCAGATCCATTGCGGAGAAACTGGCGCAATCCGGCTTCGGAATCGTCATTTGCGACATCAATGAAGAACAAATTCAAGCCACTGTTAAAGATATTGAAAAAATCGGAGTGAAAGCCATTGGCGTGAAAGTCGATGTGACCAATGCTTCTGACGTGGATCGTTTGTTTGCGGAAACGACAAAAGCATTTGGTAGAGTTGATGTGCTGGTGAACAACGCCGGTATTACAAAAGACACGCTGCTCATTCGTATGCAAGAAAGCGATTGGGATGCAGTGATGGCAGTGAATCTCAAAGGCACGTTTTTGTGCACACGGGCTGCCGGAAAAATTATGATGAAGCAGCGCAGCGGAAAAATAGTGAACATTTCTTCTGTCGTCGGCGTAATGGGAAACGTGGGACAGTCAAATTATTCCGCCTCCAAGGGTGGCGTAATCGCCTTTACCAAGAGCGTTGCCAAAGAACTGGCTCCGCGGGGCATTAATGTGAATGCTGTCGCGCCAGGTTACATTGAGACTGAAATGACCAAAATTTTGCCGGAAGAAGTGAAAGAGAATTTTTTAAAAATAGTGCCGTTAAAGCGGCCGGGCACCCCGGAAGATGTTGCCAACGTTGTGGCTTTTCTGGCATCACCGGCAGCAGATTATGTGACTGGTCAGGTCATTCACATCGACGGCGGAATGGTAATGTAAAAAAGTACACTTGCTTTAATTAATTAAATTGTGGTGAGAAAAACCAGGAGGACAACACATGTCAGTAGAAGACAAAGTAAAAAATATCATCGTCGAGCAGCTTGGTGTGGAACCGAGCGAAGTTACTGATGAAGCTCATTTCATCGAAGATCTTGGCGCTGATTCTCTGGATACCGTTGAATTGGTCATGGCTTTTGAAGACGAATTCAAGGTTGAGATTCCCGATGAAGATGCCGAAAAAATCACGACGGTCGGCAATGCAATCGAATACTTGAAAGAAAAGGGAGTTGAATAATACACGAATTTCGATGGGTTAAGCTCTGCGCTGTTGCGTCCGGGCTTAACCCATTTCTTGTGTTTATTCCTTTTTGTTTTAGCTTTAGTTGATTTTAGGGGTTCATCTGAAGAAAATATTTTCTTTTTATTTTTGCAAAAGCAATTAGTTTGCAAAGAACTGTCTTTGGTTTTTTCAGAAAAGATTTTACCAAAGCAGTACTGAATCGGTGGTCGTTTTAGTCAGTACAGATTTTCAATAAAAAACAAAATAAGTCCGAGGGATTTTTATGAGAAGAAAAGTCGTCATTACCGGATTAGGCGTGCTCAGTCCAATCGGTAATAATGTGGACGAATATTGGCAAGCGCTGCTGCAGGGGAAGAGCGGTGCGGATTATATCACGCGCTTTGACGCGGAAGAATTTGCTACAAAGTTTGCTGCTGAAGTGAAAAATTTCGATCCAGTCCAGTATATCGACAAAAGAGATGTGCGGCGGATGGATCTATTTTCGCAATACGCGATAGTAGCAGCCCAGCAGGCAGTTGACGACGCCGGGCTTCAACCGGAAAAAGAAGACCTAGAGCGGATTGGTGTCGTATTGGGCACCGGAATCGGCGGAATGCAGGTTTATCATGAAGAAACTATCAATCTTTTGAATAACGGCCCCCGAAAAATTAGCCCGTATTTCATTCCGAAGTTGATTCCTGATATTGCACCGGGGTACATTAGCATTCGGTTCGGTTTTAAAGGTCCAAATTATTCGACAGTTTCCGCTTGTGCTTCCAGCGCGCACAGTATCAGTACGGCGTTGCGACTCATTCGCTATGGCGATGCCGATGTGATGGTGACCGGTGGTACTGAATCAACAATTACTTATCTTTGTATCGGCGGTTTCAACTCCATCCGGGCATTGTCCACCAGAAACGATGATCCGAAAACGGCCAGTCGTCCGTTTGATTTGAACCGGGATGGTTTCGTTGTAGGCGAAGGATCGGGAATTTTGATTTTAGAATCAGAAGAGCATGCTTTGAAGAGAGGGGCAAAAATTTACGCTGAATTAGCCGGAGCAGGCGCTACTGCTGACGCTTATCACGTTACAGCGCCGGACCCGGAAGGTGCCGGAGCAGCCCGGGCAATGGAACTTGCGCTTAAGGATGCAAATCTTACTCCCGAAGAAGTGGATTACGTCAATGCGCATGGTACTTCCACGAAATATAACGACATCATGGAAACCAAGGCGATAAAAAAAGTTTTTGGAGAACATGCTAAATCACTGCATGTCAGCTCCACCAAATCGATGGTAGGACATCTTTTGGGAGCATCCGGGAGCGTTGAGTTAATTGCAGCGATTCTCTCGATTGTTAACGGCAAAATTCATCCAACGATTAATTATGAGACACCGGATCCGGAGTGCGATTTAAATTACACACCGAACGTACCGGTTGACAGAGATGTCAAGGTGGCGATTTCCAATTCATTTGGTTTTGGCGGTCATAACGGCACTCTGGTTGTGAAAAAATACGAGGCATCACGGTAAAAGCCAGAACATCCATGTTGAACAAACTGAATAATTTCGTTGCCAGGCTTTTTCATCATCAGTCTGAAGCAAGGTTGCTGACAAAAAAAGATATTGAAAGAATTGAGCTTAAACTGAATTACCATTTTTCAGACAAACAATTGATCTTTCAAGCGCTGAAACATCGCTCTTTTTTGTCCGTGACCAATGAGCCCCGATTAGAATCAAATGAAAGGCTCGAGCTGCTCGGTGATGCTGTGCTGGGAATGGTTGTCGTGGAACATTTGTATCGACGATTTCCTGACAGAGGCGAAGGTGAACTTACAGCCATTAAGTCATTGGTGGTGAGTCGCAAAATTCTGGCAAATGTTGCTTTGCAAATTGGACTGGGCGAGGTCGTTTTACTCAATCAGGCTGAAGAAAAAGCCGGCGGCAGGAATCGACCGTCCATTTTGGCCGACACCTTTGAAGCAATCACCGGGGCAATTTATCTTGACGGCGGTCTAAAAACAGCCGTGGATTTTATTAGCGATAAACTTTTGAGTAAAATTGATGAAATTTTAGCCAAAGATCAGTACAAAAATTTCAAAAGCATGTTGCTGGAATTTGCACAAAGCCGGGGAATGGGCGTGCCGCGGTATGTGGTGAGAAAAGAGGAAGGCCCTGACCATAAAAAAATATTTACCATTGATGTTCTTATCAGAAATAAGGCGCTTGGCTCCGGTAAGGGGAATAGCAAAAAGAAAGCCGAACAAATTGCAGCGAAAAACGCACTCAGACGATTGAAAGTATTTTGACCCACAAAAAATTTGCTGAAAAAAATCGTTTCAGCGCAGAAAATTGACAAGAAAACTTTTAACATAAAATTTACTTGCATATCTTTGTAATTTTTATTATATTTAAAAGCTATGACCGAATTAACTGATTTATGTATATACTTGTTAATTCGGAAGATAGGGCTGCGGAGTAAAATAGAACACCAGATTGAGCGAATACCATGTTTCAGGATTTGTCGGAAAAATTAGAAGGCGTATTTAAAAAACTTCGCGGTCACGGAAAATTGACCGAAAAAAATGTTAGCGATGCTTTGAAAGAAGTGCGCCGTGTTTTGCTGGAAGCGGATGTCAACTACAAGGTTGCCAAGACATTCATTGCAGCAGTACAAGAGCGCGCTTTGGGTCAAAAAGTTTTAAAAAGTATTACCCCGGGCCAGCAAATTGTGAAAATTATTCACGATGAACTGGTGAATCTCATGGGGAGATCAGATGTTCCTTTGAAAATTTCCGGCGCTATCCCGTCGATTATCATGCTTTCCGGATTGCAGGGATCGGGCAAAACGACCCTTGCCGGGAAGCTGGGTTTATTTTTGAAAAAAAAAGGTCACAAGCCGGTTTTAGTCGCTGCGGATATTTACAGACCTGCTGCTGTTCGCCAGTTGGAGATTGTCGGTGAAAATATTGACGTGCCGGTTATCTCCGACGGAAAAAAATCAGCCGTAGATATTTGTCTGTCTGCAGTGGATTTTTGTCGCGAGCACGGACACGATGTGGCAATTTTTGACACTGCCGGTCGGCTTCACATTGATGAAGCTATGATGAACGAACTGTTGGAAATAAAGAAAAAAACCAATCCAACAGAAATTTTGTTCGTTGCTGATGGCATGACCGGCCAGGATGCTGTAAATACAGCCAAAGAATTTCAGAATTGGCTTGATTTTGACGGGATTGTGTTGACAAAGATGGACGGAGACGCCCGGGGCGGCGCAGCTCTTTCCATTCGCATGGTCACAAATAAGCCTATCAAATTAATTTCCACAGGTGAGAAATTTGATGCGCTGGAGACATTTCATCCGGAACGGATGGCGTCGCGAATTTTGGGCATGGGCGATGTTGTCACGCTGGTGGAAAAAGCGCAGGAAGCAGTTGATCGCGAGCAGGCTGCGAAATTAGAGAAGAAGCTTCGTCGGCAGCAATTTACATTGCAGGATTTTTACGATCAATTGCAGCAAATAAAAAAGATGGGCCCATTGAGCCAGATAGTTTCCATGCTTCCCGGCGCACAGGGTAAAATGATGAAAGGGCTCGACGTCGATGATGGCGCATTAGTGAAAATAGAGGCAATCATCAACTCCATGACGCCGGAAGAAAGGCAGAGACCGCACATCATTGATGGTAGCCGGCGCAAAAGAATTTCCCGGGGCAGCGGTACCAGCATTCAGGACGTAAATCAGTTGTTGAAGCAGTTTAAGATGATGCAGAAAATGATGAAAAATATTAATAAAATCGGCTTCAAAGGTTTGCCGATTGGTTTTTAGTTTAAGAAATATGAATTCGAGGAGGTAACAGAGTTGGCAGTAAAATTACGATTAACGCGACGAGGTAAGAAGAAACAACCTTTCTATAGAATCGTTGCAATTGACTCACGAGCGAAACGCGATGGAAAATACATCGATAAGCTTGGTCATTACAATCCTTTGACAAATCCGGCTGATGTACTGATTGATGAAGAAAAAGTACTTTATTGGCTGAAAAACGGCGCAATTCCCACGGATACTGTGAAGAATTTATTGAGCAAAAACGGCCTGTGGATGAAATGGTCTTTGATGAAACAGGGCGCAGATGAGAAGAAAATTGAAGAAGAGATGAAAAAGTGGGAAGTGCTGCAATTAGAACGGCAAAAACGCCAGGAAGCGCTTGAGGCTCAGAAGAAGAA
>NATN01000058.1 GCA_002085355.1 Candidatus Zhuqueibacterota bacterium 4484_87
AAAGTAATTGCTGAGTCTCAAAAAGAAGAAGAATAAATTTTGTCAGATTGAATGTTAAGGGGCGCGTTTGTTTGTGAAACGTGCCCTTTTCTTTTGAGTATTGGAGTAAAATTATGGAAAAGCTCTGGGCGCCCTGGCGCATCGAATATATTGAAATGCCGAAGGAAGATAACAGCGAGTGCATTTTTTGCGATAAGCCGTCACAGAATGAAGATGAAAAAAATCTGATCCTTTATCGCGGCAAAACATGTTTTGTTATTTTCAATCGTTATCCGTACAATAACGGACATTTGATGGTAGTGCCGTTCAAGCATACCAATGATCTGAATGCATTGACAGATGAAGAAAAATTAGAGTTAATGGATTTGTTGATTGTGAGTCAGCGTGCGTTGTCTGAAATTATGGCGCCGCAGGGGTTCAATATTGGTATGAATTTGGGCCAGGTTGCCGGTGCCGGAGTAAAAGATCATCTGCATTTTCACATCGTTCCCCGCTGGAACGGGGACACTAACTTCATGCCAGTGCTCGGAGAAACAAAAGTGATCTCTGAAGGACTGGAACAGACGTATCGCAAGCTGAAGCCGGTTTTTGAGAAACTTGTCAGCGGGAAAAAATAATTTCCCAACGAAAAACAGGATATGAGGGAAGATTGCCTTATCCCACGATACGTACGTTTATTGCCCGGTCGCCCTTCATGTCAGATTTGACATCAAAAGCCACGCGTTGATTTTCGCGAAGCTGGTTGCCTTTCACAGTGATGTCCAGATCGCTGACATGGACGAACAATTCTTCATCATCTTCCGTAACAATAAAACCAAATCCGCGGTTTGAGTCCCACATTTTTACGTAGCCGTATTGCATAATTTCCTCCGTTAAAATTGGTATCACCAACACATTGTCAAATAATATCTGTCAGTGAGCAGATTTCATTTTTATCAGAAATTTTCTTTGATATATTCCACTGCGTTCAGAAAAATTTTTTTCCCGTCAGCTTCGGGTTTCAAACCTTCTCTGGTCCAATGCGGATGTTGCGTCGGATGAAAATGCCTTTCCGGATGAGGCATCAGTCCGAAAATCCTGCCGCTGGGATCGCAAATACCGGCAATGTCATCAACTGATCCGTTGGGATTCCAGGGATAATCTGGTTGCGACCCGTCCGGTGCGATGTAGCGAAAAACGATCTGATCGTTCTGCTTTAACCGGCTTAAAGTGGCGTCATCCCTCGGAATGAATTTCCCCTCGCCATGGGCAATGGGAAAATAGACAGGCTCTGTCATCCCTTTGGTAAAAACGCATTTTTTGCTTGTGGGTTTCAGATAAATCCAACGATCCTCAAATTTCCCGGAGTCGTTGTGCGTCAAAGTCACTTCCTGCACATCGCTATCCAGTTGAATTTCCGGCAAAAGTCCAGCTTTTACCAGTACCTGGAAACCATTACAGATCCCGAGTATAAGTTTCCCGTCCGCCACAAATTGTTCAACCTGATCTCTGATTTTGAATTTGAATTCATTTGCTAAAATCTTCCCCGCTGCAATGTCATCGCCGTAAGTAAAGCCGCCGGGAATCGCCAGGATGTGGTAGTTCGATAATGATATTTTGTTATTCACAATTTGATTGATATGCACCAAATCGACCTCAGCGCCGACTTTGCGAAAAGCATGGACGGTTTCATAATCACAATTTGAACCGGCAGTACGGATGACGATTGCTTTTGTTTGTTTCATGTTAAAAAAAGTCCTCGGATATTTTTAGGTTACCAGCGTAATGTCTTTTGCCAGGCTTCTTTCAAATCTTCGATCTGTTCGTCAATGATCAAGTTTTTCTTTATTCCAGTTACTTGCAAACGACGTTCGGCTGAAACAATGCCAATTTTTTTATGGGGGACGTGGCGTAAAATTTCTTCAAATTTTTCTTTATTCTCCGGGGAAATTTCAGCGATGAAACGGCTGTTGGATTCGGAGAAAAGCAATTTATCGTCTTGATTCAGGTGATCGGAACTGGGAATTTCACTCAAATCAATTTCAGCGCCTAATCCTCCGGCAAAACACATTTCCGCAATCGCCACTCCGATGCCACCTTCAGAGCAGTCATGGCACGAACGCAACAAACGCTGTTTTGTTGCCGAGCTGATGGCTTGGAAAATCTCTCTGGCTTTGACAGGATCAACAGCGGGCACTTTTGCGCTTTCCAGTCCCAAAATTTCCAGATAATGGGACCCGCCCAATTCATCCTTGGTGTCACCGATGACATAGAGCAAATTTCCTTCTTCTTTCAAATCCATGGAAATTGTTCTTGTCACATCGTCAGTTACGCCAAGAGCAGAAATAAGCAATGTCGGCGGGATTGAAATGGATGTGTCACCAATTTGGTATTCATTGTTCAAGCTGTCTTTGCCGGAAATGAACGGCGTCCCGTAAATTTTTGCTATGTCATAGCATGCCTGAGCCGCGAGCACCAGGCTACCGAGCCGATCAGGTTTATCTGTATTGCCCCAGCAAAAATTGTCCAGCAAGGCGATTTTTTCCAGCGAGCCGCCCACGGCGATGATTTGCCGGATCGCTTCGTCAATTGCCGATGCTGCCATAGCGTATGGATCAATGAGTCCATATTTGGGATTTGTGCCGTTGGAAATAATGATGCCGCGCATGGAGCCCAGTACAGGTCTGACGACAGCGGCGTCACCGGGCCCATCATTCTCCACACCGACGAGCGGTTTGAGTACGCTGCCGCCCTGCACTTCATGGTCGTATTGCCGAATGACCCATTCTTTGCTGCATACGTTCCATGAGGAAAGAATTTGTTTCAGGATTTTTCCCGGATTCCCTGTGGGAGCTAATTCCGGTTCGCTGATGACGGGCTTTTGCCAGATCGCTTTGCGGGTGATCTGCGGAACTCCGTGGTGCAGAAATTCCATTTCCAGATCAGCGACTTCATTTCCCTGATAACGTAATTGCAGCCGATGAGTGTCTGTGACTGTCCCGATGATTGTGGCTTCGACATTTTCCTCGGAAAATATTTTCATAATTTTCCGCTCGTTCTCCGGCGGAACGATAATCACCATTCTTTCCTGCGCCTCGGAAATCCATATTTCTGTATAGCTCAAGCCTTCATATTTAAGCGGCACTTTTTCCAGATCTACCAATGCGCCATGCTCTTCGCAAATTTCTCCCACAGCCGACGACAGACCGCCTGCCCGCCGATGACGATGATCAAATCGCCTGGTGTTACTTTTTTCTCAGTCGAATTTTTGGGCATGATTCCCACATCGCCGCAAAAAACGAGGGGGTTGCCCACGTAGCGCTCGTCGAAGAAAATAGAACCATTGACAGTGGGAATGCCCATGCGGTTGCCGTAATCCCTGACACCGGCATGAACTCCGGTGAAAACCCGTTTGGGATGCAGCGTCCCGGGCGGCAGTTTCTCTCTAGGGAAATCCGGCGGAGCAAAACAAAAGATATCCGTGTTGGCGATGGGCTTGGCGCCTAGACCAGTACCCAGCGGATCGCGAATCACGCCGCCGATGCCGGTGTTAGCGCCGCCATAAGGCTCCAGTGCAGACGGGTGATTGTGCGTTTCCACTTTGAAACAGACGTCATGTTCATCGTCAAATTCAATGACCCCGGAATTGTCTTTGAAAACAGAAATGCACCAGGGCTTATCTAATTCCTGAGTCACTCTCATGACAGTGGATTTGAGCAAATTGTCGATGATTTGCCCATTAAATTCGATTCTGCCGCGAAAAGTCTTGTGGACACAATGTTCAGACCAGGTCTGCGCCAGCGTTTCCAATTCAATGTCGGTCGGATTCCTGCCGATTTTCTGAAAATACGCCTGAATCGTTTTCATTTCGATCAGATTGAGAAAAAGCTGCCCTTCTCTGCTGATCTGTTCCAATTCTTCATCTGATGCATTCAGCAATTGAATTTCCCGGAGCTGAAAGAGGTAGGGGGGAGATTCCGCAAAAATTTCTTCGTCAGGCAAAACAACATGCTGGATGAGCTTGTTCATTAAAATTTTTTCGAGAATGATATTCTTCTCATTTTCAGAAAGAGGACCTTGGAGATGATACTTTTTCGCCGTTTTTACGCGTGAAACCGCATCAATACCTAGGTCGCGAATGCCCTTGAGTGTGCTCTCTTCGACTGGATCCATGACTCCAGCATCGTATGTGATCTCCACTTCCCAGATATCATCTTTCGTAGTATGAAGTGACTCATTGACGGAAAAGTGTTGAGTTATTTGGTCAGTCAGGAGCAAATTACAGATTTTCCGGATGTGATCTGATGATAGGTCGCCGAGCAGGTAGTAAATTTCATAACTTCTCACAAGACTAACGCCTGAAATCTCAAAATTTTTCAGATTTGCGAGAATGGTCTCGCCGTTCACATCGGCGAATTGTGGTTTAATGCCGACTTCAATTTTTGTAACCAATGAAAGCCTCTGGGTTTGGGGAGCGTTTCCAATGAATTATTTGAAAAATTAGCAAGTATTTGTTGAGGGTAATTATAAGAATTTATTTGGTAAAATGCAATAAAAAATCTGAGCAAATAAAACTCAGATTTTTCAAAATGCGGGACGCGAATATCTTCTCAAGTTAAATTTTGTTTTAAGCCACCATCGTCGAAAGTTTATGGTGCAACAGGCCGTTGGCTCATGGCTGGAATAACTGATGAGGAATCAAGCGAATTCGCTTTTTCTTCCGGAATAAAATTAAAGGAAGTCTCCTCATAAAGTTGAACAACAATTTCGCCCAATAAATCTTTACGGACAATGCCGTCGAATTTCTCTTTTTCCGAAATATCAAAGTATGCCAGAATTGTCGGCACGATGTCCACGATGTCAATATTTTTTGCTTTTCTCACCGCAGCATTTTCCGGGGACCTCATCAGGAACATTCCTGAATTGTCCCGCTGGGCAAATACGGGATTGTCATCATTGGCTGAGCCGATGCACATACGGGATGTTCTCTTTTGCGGATGCAAAAAATAGTTGTTTTTTCTGGGTACCAAAATGATGTCCGGAGCATTTTGGGCAAATTCACCATTGAAAACTTCTTCTTTGAGAAATACGTCTTCGAAAACATGCTCAAACGTGTAAGGGTCTTTGAGATGGAAAAGTTCGCTAATTATCTGTTTCCTGAACCGTTCGTATTCTCTACCCGGACTGACAATGCCCTGAGGATCGCGGCCCTTTACGTTAATTTGAATGCCCTGCAAATTGTGAGAGAAGAAAAAGGCTTTTGATTTATCCCAGGAAATATTCAGGTATTCCGTGTGAAAAAGTTTCTTCAGGGCGCGTGGCACTGTTTTATTGAGAATCTCGCTCACATTGTTGGGCAGCAGCGAGCGAATGTTATTTTTCGTCAGTCCTGATTTAGCCAGAAGTCCGGGAATTATTCTTCCGTTTCCATTGGCGTGAATGAGAAAGTATTCGTCGATGTCGGAAATGAAGGTTTTTTCGGTGGATATTCGTCTTTGCTGCCAGCCTTGCTCCCAGAGCCATTCGTTAACAAAGAATTTTTTGGAGACAGGAGAATATCCGAAATTTGAAAAAATGATGATTGAAACATCATCGGCCAAAGCCTGTTCTATCATCGCGAGTAATGAATCAAGTTCGCGATACACATGTTCAATTTTATCAGGATCGTTCCAATAAATCGGCAGCAACCGATCGAGGATATTGGTCGTGAGCAATGCCAAATTCCATTCCTGATTGGTCAGTAAATCCCTGAAAATAGTAAATTGCTTTTTTGCCATCTCCAGAGCAGTGTGAAAATAATCCCCGTTCTTTTTCCTTGCCGGTAAGCCGATCTCAATATGACCAAGTTGTTTAGCGATTTCTTTGTTCAGTGAATCCGGGAAAGCAATTTTTTCGCCTTCCGGTGTGGCAAAACCGCTGACAAAAACGCCATTCACCGCTTTGGGTGCGCTCATAATGGGAATATTGAAAAAGATAGTTTTTAATTCTGTTTGATTGAGGATATCCCATAACCATTTGTGAGTTCCGGAATCTGCCATTAATAGTTCCGGAGCTGCGGGGTTTTTATGATGATCAAGAAAATCAAATAAATTGTGGTTGCCGGGTCTTTTCCCTGAAAAAAATGACGCCCATGAACTGGCACGATTCACCGGATAAGGAGCAATGAGCTGAGCATGAACTCCGCTGTTGTAAAATCGAGAGAAAAACGGCAATTTCTGTTGCTGCATTAGCTTTTTGATTTGCCGGAAAGTAGCTCCTTCCAGCCCAATTAGAAGCATCTTTTTGGATATCGCGCTATTTTGCATCAAACCCCCTGATTAAATTTGCTCGCAAAGATAGATCGTTACCACTCAGTTTACCGTGTCCGTTCTGAAATTTCATTGTTTTCTGTTTAGTTAGTTGACGGCAAATCGTATTGCTGGCTAAAGTTATTGTTTTGATGTACTGGAAAATAATCTGAAATAATTAAATTCATGTTTTTTTGACTTTTTAGTTCTTTAAAACCAGACAATTGAGCGCCAATTGGAACATCAAACAGGTTATTCAATTTGTGCGCTTTCATGCGATACGTGCTGCCCTGAATTCTAAAATAATTGAAGAGAATTTGTCCGTTGCCGGTTTGAATCGTCGCTCCAAATTCTTTTACTGCGTTTCCATTCATCTCATTAATTACGGGAGTCACTGGTTCATCGAACATCGTCCACACATCCGTGAGCATTCCGGGTTCAGGATGATCCGACGAGTTCTTGGGTATCACTGCCACTGGTGCGAGAATTTCAATGGGAATTTTCATGTAAGACAAATAAGTAATTGGCGAGACCATCCCCGGAAAAGTGAGCGCTTGTACAAAACGGCGGATTTTTTCCGCCGGCAGACGCCAATCGATCAGTCCCTGATAAGGATACCCCATAGGATGATAGGATGCATTTTTTTCGTCCTGCGGAATCCTCGGCGCTTTCCCGCTGATGATTTGGGAAAAATATTTGGCGAATAATTTGATGGCCATTTTTGTCAGCCGGAGATAGAGTGAATAGGCTGTGTCAAGATCTCCGACGGGGGTAGTTTGCTGGGCAATAATGTCGCCGCCATTGATTTTGTCATTGATCCAGTGGAGGGTTACGCCAGTTTCGTTATCTTCCAGAACTGACCAAACGTATGGCAAGTAACCGCGATGACGCGGCAACTTTGAGAAGTGGACATTGATTGCGCCGATTTTTGGCAGCGCTAATAATTCTTTGTTCAAAAAATGGTTATAATCCGCAGTTATGATCAAATCCGGTCGTTCTAATTTGAAAACTTCCTGCAAAAATTCAGGGCTGTTCAATGAAAAAGGCTGGATGACTTTAAGTCCCTTGGATAATGCAGTTCGCACGAGCGAAGCATTCCAAATATTTTGATTTGTCTCAGCGCCATTGTCTTCATAAGACGCGACAACCAAAGTGACGCTCACATTTCTCATACGAAATAAATGCCGCAAAATTTTGCATGCAATCAGATTTCCGCCCATTAAGAAGATTTTAATCTTGGAATTTGCGCTCATGCTTTATCCTTTCCCATCGTCAGGAATGAATGAGATGATGAGATAATATGTAAGTTTGTTTTTTCCGAAGAGAAATCCAATTGTGATCCCGTTCAGATATACCAGAGTGTTTACAGGCAAAGGACTACTTTTGCAGAAAAATAAGGTGAAAAATTAACAATATCGTGTGGCAGAGCAGAACGCATTTTCTATATCTTGTGGAAAAAGGGGGAGGCTTTTGAAATGAATTGAAACCACAAAATTTGAATTTGTGGTTTCAGTTTTCTGGGGAATAGAAAATTGCTAATTGCTTTTATGAATAAGAATTTCGTGATTTACCTGTTTCAGCAGATCATTTATTTCATGACGAAACATCGCCAGTGTCGTATCGCTGATAATTTTCATTTCTTTGAGCTGAGGGATTGTCAGCAAAGAAGAAAATAATGAGCGACGCGAGCGCTTCAATGCCGCTAAAATCAACCCTTTTTCCGCATCAAACGTATCGTCGATATTGTCGTATCCAGCGCGGATGAGCTTGCTCATGCATTCAAACAGACCAGTCTGAAATGTCACCAGCGGATGCTCACGGTATGCGACATCGACATGGCGGAAAATTTTCAACATACGTAAAATGAGTTGATAGACTTGCTTAAATAGCGGATGTGCTGCTTCCATGAAATAATTGTCAGATTCTTCAGACGTCCAGTCACTGTACTGCTGTTCAATTATTTCGTCTATGGAAATATCATCTTCAATTTCTTCGTCTTCATCCAGTAAGTCGAGATCCTCGTCATCCGGCAGATCATAGCCCATTTCCTCGAATGCTTTGCGCAGCCCTTCTTCAGAGTAGCCATATTTATCCATTAATTCTTCGAGGCGGCGTTTCTGTTCATCTTCTTTTTGAAAGAATTCTTCCCAGCGAGCTTCGTCCCATTCTTCTTCAGAGTCTTCAGCATCAAAATTATCAAAATCGTCGAATTCGTCAAAGTCATCGAAATCGTCGAAGTCATCAAAATCGTCAAAATAAGGCATTACGTGTATCCTATGTCAATCTGCTAATTTATACTTATTAATATACAAGTTTATGTAATATAATGCAAGGAAAATGTTGCTTTTTTGAATGGAGAGATGCAAAAATTGACTGAATTAGATGCGCTGTGAGTGGTGTCTGGACTCGCTGGGCAATTTTAATGGCAGCGCTAAAAAGTTTGACATTGGGGAATAATTTTGTTAAATTGAATGTCTAATAAGTAAAAATTAGGAGAAAGAAGTTTGGCCGATGAGATTCTGCTGGAAAAAATCAGGGATGGCGACGAGAGAGCCTTTCGGGAGTTGATCAAGAAGTATGAGTCGCAAGTGGCATCAATTGTCATGCGCATGCTCGGAAATACGCCCGAAGCAGAAGATGTCGGTCAGGAAACATTTATTCGGTTTTTTCAGTCGATAGATAAATTCCGCGGAGATTCAACAGTGGCAACCTACCTCACGCGCATTGCCATGAATTTATCGCTCAATGAGTTGAAACGCAGAAAACGGAGAACTTTTTTTTCACTGAACGATGAAAATATAGAAATAAATATTCCTGATGAGGATCGTTCGACTGAAAATCGTGAAACAGAAGAGCTGGTGGAAAAAGCTCTGGAAAAATTGGAACCAAAATTTCGCGCAGTGATTGTGTTGCGATTATTGGAGGGGTATTCTACCGCAGAAACTGCTGAAATCTTGGCGCTGCCCATAGGTACGGTTCTTTCCCGATTAGCCAGGGGCCAGAAAAAATTGAAAAAAATATTTGAGCAGTATTTGGGAGAGACGTTATGAATAAAAAAATAATTAAACTTTTGTACAAATCTTTCGATGCTCCGCTTTCGGAAAATGAAAAAGAAGTTTTAGCAAAAGCTTTGAAGGAATCCGAGGGTTTACGCAGAGAAAAAGAAAAAATCATTGCCATGCGCGAGAAACTGGCATCAGCGCCAGCGGCTTCTTTCAAGCCTTTTTTTGCCGAACGGGTGCTCAATAGAATCAGAGGACAAAATAATTCGATGGGCGAACGGGCGTCGATATTTGACTCCCTTGTCGCTGCTTTCAAGCCAATGGCAATTGCGGCGATGATTTTATTAATTTCAATTCTATTTTATAATTTAAAAACAACTGAAAATTACACTTTAGCCGGCGCATTGGGAAAAGAGCCGGTGAGTTTGGAACAAGTCGTTGATCCTGTTTATGTATTGGAATTGGAGTAACCTATGAATACCAAGACTAAGTCTGTTTTTGTCTTAATCGCTGTTTTTGTACTGGGCGCCTTGCTGGGGGTTGTTGTTGACCGCACAATTGTGGAAAATCAAATGCGTCAGCGTTTTTCCCGCTTCCAGGGGCCAGGAATGGCGCGCGTTATTCTGGAGCGCATCATCAGACCAACTCCCGGGCAAAGAGTTCAAATTGATTCCATTCTGGAGAAATATGGCGAACGATTCCAGAAATTGCGCATTACAACGCGGATGGAAACGATGGCTTTGATGGATTCCATGCGCAAGGAAATTGACCCGATTTTAACTGATGAGCAGAAAGAACAAATTCAGAGACACATTGAACGTATGCGTCGTGGTGCAATGCGAGAGCCTCTGTTTAATAAGGGACATTGGAGAAATTTTCGCAGGCCTCCTGAAGAAGGACGGCCTGAACCACCACCACCTATTCCGCCGGAATGAGATTTATTTGTCCGAGACATAAATTTTATAAATAGAAAAGCCAGGTGTTTTTGGAATACCTGGCTTTTTAATAATGTTGTCTTGGTGCCTTGGCAATAAAAAAACGTCTTCCTGGGAATAAAAAAGAATTTCATTTTGTCAAACTATCAGAAAAGAAAATCAAGGAGATTAAACGATGATCAAATTAAATGAGCAGAAAAAATCCAATCAATTAACCAGCGATGATCTGGCTCTGGCAGCATATTTAAAAATGAAAGGTTTTCGCTTGAGTGAATTTCATCACAACAAATCAAAAATTTATTTCACTTTCGACCTTGGTGATGCAGATGTGCGTCAGATCAAGACCGATTTTGTGAATAGTGATTTTCTCGTATTTTACAATGAACTCAGAAATTTAAAAAAAATAATGTGAAGGAGGTAGTGCACAATGAAAAAGACGATTCTTTTCATTACATTAGTAGTTAGTTTGATGACAGTCTTTGTTTTCAATAGTCAATTGATGGCGCAAAAGCCGTACAATCGAGGCGGACAAGGAAATATGCACAACAGCGAACGTGGTGCATTCTGGAGTCAACTCACAAATGAGCAAAAAGAGCAAGTGCGGGCAAAGATGCAGGAATTACACCAGCAAGGCGCGACTCGCGAAGAAATTCACGAAGCTGTAAAAGCGATGCTGAACGAATTCGGAATTCAAATCCCTGATAATCCACCGCAAGGACGTCGCGGTTTTCATTCTCGGGGGAATGATCCATTTATTTTTGAATTGACAGAAGAGCAGATGGTTGAATTGCGTCAATTGGTGCAGGAAATGCGTGAGCAGGGAGCAACCCGCCAGGAAATCAGAGAAGCGGCGAATGCACTTTTACAGGGTTGGAATGTTGAAATTCCTGAACGACCCGGAGATGGTTTTCGCAGAGGTGGCAAGCCTGGCATGGGAATGTTTCTCGATTTGACGCAGGAACAGCGGCAGGAGCTGCGAGAAACAGTCAGTGGAATGCGCCAGCAAAATGCTTCGCGAGAGGAAATCCTTGCAGCGGTGAAAAATCTGCTGAGCGGCTGGGGAGTAGAAATACCTGAAAATTTCGATGAAAGATTTATGGCCGGGCCTCGCAGAGATGGCGCTTTTTGGCTGAAACTATCTGACGAGCAAAAACAAGAGCTGCGAGATAAAATTCGTGACATGCTTGCCAGCGGTGGGGATTTTGAAGCCATTCACAACGCGATGATGGAGCAAATCCAGCAGTGGGGCTATGATGTTCCGCCAAGGCCGGACGGAAAAGGGTATCGCGGGCAAAGACTTGACCAGATGCTAACAGATGAACAAAAGGAGCAATTGCGCACAAAAATCATTGAGCTGCTGGACGCCAAAGCAGAACCGGGCGAAATTTTTTTGGCGATTGGTGACATACTACATGACTGGGGAATCGAGCCGCCGCATCCCGGATTTCACGGACGACGTCCATTTGGCCCTAATATGATGAACCAGCTCACTGATGAGCAGCGTCAAGCAGTGCGTGAAAAAGTTCAGGAACTGCGAGAGCAAGGAGCCACAAGGCAGGAAATTCACGAAGCTGTGCGTGAAATGCTGGAAGAATTTGGCGTGAAGTTTCCGGAAAAGCCCGGGGGACAAGATGACAATAAAGGTAACGGCAAAACCGGATATCGCGGCGAAGACAAAATAAAAACCAACAATTATCCCAATCCATTTAACCCCGAGACGCAAATTTCTTACACGTTGAGCAATTCAGAACATGTGACTCTGCAAATTTTCAATATGCAGGGACAGCTCATTCGTACATTGGTGAACGGAATGCAGTCGGCTGGAAGCCATTCTGTGAAATGGGATGGGACTAATGAAGCCGGTGAAAAAGTGGTTTCCGGTGTGTATGTGTACAAGTTACAGGCGGGAAATGATAGCGTGAGTCGAAGAATGATGCTGATGAAATGACCGGGTTATCCTTAAAACAAATTGGAACAACAGCCCCTTTTTTGCGGAAGGGGCTGCTGTTTCTTTCGTTAGTTGGTTTTAAATAACAAATGCAACAGATATTATTAGCCTTTTCGTCGATCCCGACGTTGACTTTTTAGCGAATTAATGGATTATTCTTATGTATGAAAAATCAAAGCAGGAGAATTAAATGCGAAAACTGAGTTTTTTTATCGTTCTTTTTTTGATTTTAATAAATATTTCGGGCTGCAAGAATCAGGAATTAATGAATCAGTGGAAACCAAATGAACTAAAAATTGATGGATCAGACGCTGATTGGCAAAATGTGCCGCTTTTCATGGATGAGGACATGAACATTGCTTTTGGATCAGCCAATGATGATGAAAATGAATATCTGATAATAAAGATTGGCGATGTGCAACTGGCAAGACGGATCCAAAGGATGGGGGTGACGGTCTGGCTATCGCGGGAAGGGAAAAAAGAGAAAAGATTCGGCATCCGATATATTGGTAGTGAATCTTTGGCGGCAAGTCTGCGACGGAATTTAAATCCCGAAGGACAGCAACCAGCCTTATCCCGAATGAAGAAATTCAAAAAAACCGATTTGCCGCGATTTGGAATGATTGGCATCCTTCACGACGGGAAATATCGCACCGAACCGGAAAATAATCCTTGGGGACCTTCCGCAGCTTCGCAAGAGGTCAATGGGCTTTTTTGTTATGAATTTAAAATTCCGCTTCAATTTGGTATGAGTGTGACTGGGGATGCTGATGAAGAAATTTTGGATGATATTAAAATAGGCATCGAAATCGGTGGCATTACACAAGAAATGAGGGAAGCGATGCGCGAAAATGTGGCAGAAATGCGCGATAGAAAAGAAGGAATGCGTGGCATGGAAGGAGGCAGAGGCGGCGGTATGGGAGGCCGCGGCAGAATGGGAAAATCAGGCGCCGGCATGGGCTCTGACATGTCAGGTCTGGAGGGGAAGGAATTCTGGTTGGATATTAAGCTTGCAGAAAAATAGAACTCCAAAAGCAAAACCTCGGGTTGTATCAAAATCCTTTTTAAACCGCTGAGGGCGCAAAGCAGGCACTGAAGACACAGAGTATATTCCTTAATAAATAAATTAAAAACAATAAACATTCTTCATGAGCTTCGTGTCCTTTGTAGTTTTTAATTAATTTTTTAGCTTTTGATACAGCTCCAGGTTAAAAAATTTAAAAATGCTTTTGGATTATCTTCGATTTTTCCTTCATCGATATTTGAATTCAGAATTTTAAGGAAATAGAAACGCAAATTTTAGTAAACTCCTCATAATCTCCACCGAAATTTTCCTGC
>NATN01000003.1 GCA_002085355.1 Candidatus Zhuqueibacterota bacterium 4484_87
GATGAAACGCCGCCGGTGATTTCAAATATTAATGTAGTAGTTACGTCGAACTCAGCGACCGTGACTTGGCAAACAGACGAACCAGCAACAAGCCAGATTGTTTATGGAATGGATTCAAATTATAGTGATTCAACAAATTTAGATCAAAATATGGTTACTGCTCATTCGCAGATAATTTCAAATTTATCGGCAAATACGACATATTATTTTAAAGTCAAATCTGCTGATGGAAGTGGAAATCTTGTCATCAGCGATGAGTCTTCATTTACTACTTCCGAAGCTCAAGCTTATGTAGTTCGTGTAAATGCAGGCGGCGACCAATACTCAAGAAATGGGAAAACTTGGGAAGCAGATAAGCCGTTTGAAAATGGCTCATGGGGATATGTTGGTGGGAGAACGTACAGAACAAGCCATTCGATTTCCAATACATCCGATCCGGTGCTTTATCAATCAGAAAGATATCGAATGGAGGCTTATCGTTTTACAGTGCCGGCGAGCGGTACGTATGAAGTTAATCTCCATTTCGCTGAGATTTTCTATGGGAGTTCAGATATTCGGGTTTTTAGCGTAGAGGTTGAAGGTCAGCGCGTATTAATTGACTTTGACATCTATGATGAAGCCGGAAAATACTCGGCTTTAGTGAAGACATTTACCGTTCAGGTGAATGATGGCGTGCTTGATATTAACTTTATTAAAGACAAAGATAGCCCAAAAATTTCAGCAATTGAAGTCGCATCGCAGGCGCCTGGATTTTCTATGGGGAAAACTATTGCACCCGAATCCGAACAATTGATGGAGCCAATTATTCCCGAGCGATTTGTGCTAGCGGCTCCCTACCCAAATCCGTTTAATATGGAAACAAAAATTCGGCTTGAGATTCCGGAAAGCGGCATGTTATTCGCGGCGATTTACAATATCCGTGGGCAGAAATTGATTACCTTGAGCGACGAACAAGTCATGGCTGGAGAAAAATTAATGATGTGGAACGGTCGTGACGAGTACGGAATCGAGGCGAGCAGTGGTATTTACTTGCTGAAAGTTGTTTATCTTGGTGAAAACAATCAAAGAATTTCCCAGACGAAACGATTGGTTTTGATGAAATAAAAAAAAGTCGCTTGTAGAAAAATGCCCACCTTGCTGTTTTCAAAGGTGGGCATTTTTTTTGAAATCATGTCTTTTTCATTAAATCCTTTTACCACCGGACACTTTTTTGGGGTCCACGGATTTATACTAATCAACACTTATTTCGGAGATGTTGTTTTGGAATTTTCGTTCAATAATTCATTTTTTTAGAGACTGTTTACAGATAGCCGGGTAAAATTAAAAATCCGTGCAAATCCGCGTTTATCAGTGGCTAATTTATAAAGTTTTCGGCAGCAAGTTTTTTTTATTTCCCAAATGGCAAATTTAAAATACATGCGGAATACAAAGGAAAATTTTCAAAAAGATTGTCTAAAATTTAGCAATTGCAATCTTTTTGTCAGCTTTCGGGGAGAAATCGCTTCGCAACAATGATAAAAATAGTTTCAATTTTGAAAAAAAAATATAATACAGAATTTCATTTTGAATTCCTGGTATTAAAAAATATTTTATGACTTTCATTTTAATTACTAAATTTTAACAATTGGACGATATTTTACCAGTTTTATGGTAAATTTTCATCTACTTAAAATATTGAAAAAAAGTAATATTGTTTCAATTAAATACAATATGTCCAAAAAAACGCAACATTAAGTTATAATAAATGTTTATTGTTTTAGATTAATTAAAAATAGATAGATGAGGTTGTGAGGTCAATAATTTAAGTAAATTCAGAACATTATGGTGAAAAATATTCATTCACTGCAGAATATTGTTCATTAAAATTTTTCCAAAAGGGATTAAGCTTTGAAATTGCTGGTTTTATATATTTCTAATTATGAGCCTACTCTCTAAATAATCAAGATGTTATGCCTAAAAAAATAGCAGAACTCTTAAATAAACAAGTGGTTTATTTAATCTGTGAATTATTTTTGAAATTAATTTAACAAATGTGCAATAATGATAACAATCTGGCATAAAGTTTGCTAAATATTAAAGTGAAAATGAAAACAAAACAACGGTGTTTTGGTGTTGACTGGTAGGGTTAACGTATTACAGAGCAAGAGACAGTTTTCGATTTGAAAAAAATGGTGAGTTAAACGAAATAGAGAGGTCTATGATGGAAAAAGAAAAAGTTTTGATCGTTGATGTGCAAAATAGTTCTTTAGCTGAACTTGCTGCACAAATGGAGAAAGAGGGGTATCAGATTATCAGATTGTCCGATCCAGAAGAAGTCAAGGATACTGTTGCGGAAGAAAATCCGGTTGCTGTATTAGTAAATGTTGACGGTTTCACGAATAGAATTTGGGATGTATGCCGGAATTTGAAGGATGATTTTGAGACAAGAAAATCGGCACTGCTGATTATCTCTGAGAAAGATGATGAAAATGAAGTGATTCGCGCAATTCAGTTGGGAGCGGATGATTATGTTGTTTCTCCCTTTAATAACAAAACAATGCTAGCGCGCATGAAAGCAGTTGTTGAACGTCTGCGCCGCATTGGTAGCAAGAAAATTCGCGTAAAGGATATTGAAATTGATCTGGATGAGCATAAAGTTCGCAAATCCGGGAAGCCGATTGATTTGACTTATATTCAGTTTAAGTTGCTTTACCTGTTAGCGTCGCGTCGTGAAAATGTTTTCTCGCGGAAAGAGATTTTGGAAAAAGTATGGGGCAGAAAAGTGTATGTGACCAATCGCACTGTGGATGTCCATATCAAAAGGCTACGGGAAAAATTAGGCGAGTACAAATATCCGTCTCAGTATATTGAGACTATTCATGGTACAGGATACAGATTCCTTTAGACTCATTTTTTCCTCCCTCCGAAGCCTCTGGAGAAATCCGGGGGCTTTTTTTTTAAAACATAGATTCGTACTTTTCTTTAAATTTTTTGATGCTGACGAAAATACTATAGGCGAGCTTTTTCTGAAAACTTTTTGTTCGCAGAAGCTTTTCTTCTTTTTTGTTTGAGATAAAGGCTGTTTCAATTAAAACATTGGGCATAGATGCGCCCCAGAGCACGTAGAAATTTGCCTGTCTCACGCCGCGATTTTGTAAGCCGCAATTTTCCATAATCGTTTCTTGTATTATGCCGGCAAGATATTCACTTTCTTTGGTGTACATTGTTTGCGCACCAGCACTCAAAATAAATTGTTCGTTAGTCATGTCCGAGTAATTGCTTTTATTTTCATATTTGATTACCGAGTTTTCAAATTGAGCTACTTCGCGGGCTTCGTCTGATTTATCAGGCCCCAGAAAATAAGTGCTAACTCCACGCAATGATTTGTGGGGATTTGAGTTGGCATGAATACTGATGAAAAGTTTTGCCTGATTTCTATTCGCGAAAGCTGTCCGCTCTTTGAGTTCGATGAATTTATCGGAATCTCTGGTCATTAACACTTCGACGCCCAGGTTATTCACCAGATAATCGCGTAGATATTTGGCAATTCCCAAAACCACATTTTTTTCGTATGTGCCGCGGGGGCCTATGGCTCCCGGGTCTCTGCCGCCGTGTCCCGGATCGATGACAATTTTGTCGATGTGCCATTTTAGTTTTTCTTGTTCAATCACGCGATTGATTTCATCGGAAACATCCTGCTTAGTTTTAACGGAGACAATTATTTTTCTCGGAGATTGAAGATAAAAATTTTTTTCCACAATTTCATCACGGAGACGAAAACCAATTTGTGCTAACTCATTTGATATCTGGCTGGGAACAATTCGCGCGACAATCCCCTGCTTGTATTCGGCATAAAATTGCAGGGAATCAATGATGCCGCCATAAATATCAAGATACAACCAGCGATGTCTGGCGCGAAGGGAAATGTCCGCCTCATTGAAATTTTTGCTGGTAGTCACTGTGATGAGTGTGCCGTTGATTTTTTGTTCAATGTCAATATCTTTTATATTCGGCTGCTTTGAATAGATGGGCTGTAAAATAGAAAGCGTTCCGTGAGCAGGGTCGAAATTAATTTTCCCCTGAAATTCCCGATTGATGATATTAAAAAAATATTTCAGCGGAAGATAAATTTTTTTCCTATGGAATTTCGTAACAGTGGGTAATTGATAGCAGCGGTTATTGACCAGCAAAAAAGGGTTTAGCGGGGCAAAAATCAATTTCTTTTTGTCAATTTGTACCGTAAAAATATTTCGTACTGAATCGTAATGAACCGCTGCGTTAAAAATATCAGCAAAATCTTCGATAGCAACAAATTGGCCATTTTGAAATATCTCGGTTTTCAGATCAGTGTGAAGCGAACCGTCAGCATGAATGACAGTTATCGGTTGCGCGACAACCATACTCAAAGGGATGACGATGCTGCAAACAATCAGAAAGAAATAAGCCGGTATTTTCATTGAATTCGATTTCAGCTCTTTATTTCGTTTTCGCTTCCGGAAAATATTTTGCTCGCTTCTTTGAGAATTCTAATTTCACGATCGTTCAAGCTCTCGTAACCTTGTTCTGTGATTTTATCTAAAATTGCATCCACTTGCAGCCGAAGCTTTTGGCGGTGAATTTCTTTTTTTACTTGCTTTTTTGCCTCTCGTTCAGCTTTTTTTTGATAAAAATAGTAGTTCCATCGCCAGCCAAATCGGATTTTAAAATAAATAAAACCGATTGCCATTCCGCCGAGATGGGCAAAATGGGCGATATTACCACCGCCAGAGATTCCAAAAAGCAGAGAAATGCCAACAAAGATAAGCGCCCAGTACTTTGCTTTCAAAAAAATCGGAAAAGGAAAAAAGAAAAGCTTTCTGTCTGGATACAGTAAAACGAACGCGATGAGCACTCCATAAATTGCGCCGGATGCTCCAATGACAGCACTTGAATGAAAAATCAGATGAAATAGTCCTGCGCCAACACCACAAACAAGATAGTAACGCAGGAATTCCTTTGTACCCCAACGCTGCTCTACGTCCACGCCAAAAAGCCAGAGCATGAGCATATTGAAAAAAATGTGCAAGAAGCCGCCATGCAGAAAAAGATACGTCACCAATTGCCACACAAAAAAACGGTGCCACAGCAGAGCCGGGTGCAGGCCGAAAAAGAAAACAAATTTTTCTCCAAATAAGAGCTGCAATACAAACGCCCCGGCGTTAGCAATGATGAGATATTTAACGCCGGGGGTAATTGTTCCCGGTCCGAAACGAAATTGAATTTGTGAACGCGAAGACACAGACATGGTAGCTCGTTAAATTTAATTACACATTATTTTTTTCGCGGTCAGTTTTGATTAGTGGAATCCCATGCGAATTCCAACGCGAAAACCAAGTCCTGAAAGATCAACTTCATAGCGCACAGGAGCTCCGACGTCGTCTTTTTTGTCGCGGCTGACTTTTGTTCCGTCATAGAAAACTTCACCGATGAACGAAGAACGCGATCCGATGCGGTAGGAAAATCCGCCGGAAACGATCCATTTGAGTCCGCTGTAAAAACGGCTGGTTTTGCTCGCATTTTCTCCGAATGTTTGTTCTTTACTGAATAACATGGCGTATCCCAGTCCGGCACTGGCGTAGTAATCAAAAAATCGACCTGCAGGAAATTTTACATTGATAACACCGTAAATGGGTAAAATATTTGTAGTGAATTGCGCATCAGTGCGCACTTCGTTTTCTACCGTACCGCCGGTTGAGACAGATTGAGCAATTTTTGTCTCAGCAGTGTGTTGTTTGTGAAAAAAGTCCACTGCAAATCCAATATCGACTGATTCATCTATGATCCAGGAATGCATTGCGCCGAAAATCAGTCCGGCTTTTGAACCCTTCGGATTGAAGTACCCGGCCTTAAGCGTCGTCGCTGTCAGGGGCCGCCGCTGCGAATAGGCCGTAGGAATGGTGACAAAGACAAAAAGGACGAAAATTAACACGGTGAAAAAGATCAAGTTTTTTTTCATCGGATTGCCTCCTCTGTTGGTTATATCATTATTTTATTAAATATTACGATAAAAGTCAAGGAAAAAGAAGCTCTGCGGAAGAAATTCTTTTAAGTTGTTTCTTTAAAGTAAACGAATTGAGGCGAATTTAGTTGCAAATTTGTTCGCTGAACAGCTCGCTGAAGGGCGTGAAAGTTGTGAAAAGTTAGCCCAGATAGTTGCGTAACGCTCGGCTACGCGACGCATGACGCAGGCGACGCAACGCTTTTTCTTTGATTTGACGGACGCGCTCTCGGGTAAGCTTAAAATGTTCTCCAATTTCTTCCAATGTGAGCGGTGTTTCAGAATTGAGCCCGAAATAAAGCTTTACGACTTCTGCCTCTCGCTTGGTAAGAGTCGCAAGTGCTTCGTTAATTTCAATCCTCAAGGATTCACTCATCAGCACTTCGTCCGGCGCCGGTTGATTTTGATTTTCAATAATGTCCAGCAGACGGTTTTCTTCCTCATTGCTAAAAGGCGCATCAAGGGAGAGATGTCTGGATGAACGCTGCAATGTGTCAGATACTTCAAAATCCGTCAGATCAAGCTGTTCGGCGATTTCCTGCGGAGAAGGTTCCCGTTCGAATTCTTGTTCCAGTTCGCTGAACGCTTTGCCGATTTTGTTCATTGTGCCGACGCGATTGAGAGGCAAGCGAACGATACGGGATTGTTCCGCCAGGGCTTGTAAAATGGACTGACGTATCCACCAGACAGCGTAGGAGATAAATTTGAACCCGCGTGTCTCATCGAATCGATTGGCTGCTTTAATGAGTCCCAGGTTGCCTTCATTTATCAAATCACCCAGAGAAAGTCCCTGATTTTGATATTGCTTGGCAACACTGACAACAAATCGCAAGTTGGCTTTGGTGATTCTTTCGAGCGCTTCCTGGTCACCTTGTTTCACACGGCGCGCTAATTCAATCTCTTCTTCTGGTGAGAGCAGATCAACTTCTCCGATCTCTTGCAAATACTGATCAAGAGAATGGTCGCCCATGCGAAATTGGGAGCTTTTTGGAGGCTTTGCCATAGATTTCCCTCTACGACAGTCAGTTAGATTTTGGTCGTAAATATACTAAATTTTTTTATTCTTGTCAATATCAAAATGCAAAATAGAAAACTATTATTAAAAACAGTATGTTAAATTAGATAAACGACTCAATTAACTGTGAATGAAACGAATGTGGAACAAAAAATACTAATTTTAGCAAAATCAAATTACTCGGCCTTTAAAAAATTGTTTCACTACTGTGTGTATTCAAAATTTCTAAAAATTGGCTTTTAAATTTTAAGATGAAAATTAGTGATTTTTCCCCAATTGATGTCGCTTAATAGATTTACATTTTTTAGATTTTTCAAGATGCCTTAGGATTCATGTAAAATGAAAAGAAATGGAAAAAAAGTATTGACTTTTAGCGTAAAATTTTATATAATATATTGCTAATAAAAGTTTTGAAAGGCGGGGCGAGGAAAAAAATGAAAAGATCAATCACATGGACATTTGCTATTTTCCTGCTGATAACAAGTTTTGTTATTGTGTACGGGAATGCTGTGATTGTTGAATTTCATGGCACTGCTGGAAAAAACAAAGTAACCCTTAATTGGGCAACGCTCAGCGAAGTAAACTGCAAAACCTTTGAAATAGAACGCAGCCTGAATAATACAAATTTCAAGAAAATCGGATCTGTGCGTGCGGCTGGAAATTCCACTACACGTAAGGAATATGCGTTCGAAGATAGAAACATCTTCAAAACGACCTCGTTGAGTCGTACTTTTTATTATCGTCTCAAAGTGATTGATACAGACGGCAGTTTCCGTCTGCATTCCGACGTTATTTCTATTACTCCATCCATCTCTGGCGCAAAATATACTTGGGGCAGCATCAAAGCGCTGTTTCGCTAATCGCCATCTCCTATTCGATTAATCATCCAATAAATTTTTGATTGGCTTGAAATGTAGCTTCGAGACATTTTTCAATTCTTTTTTTCCGTGCCGCGTGATAAATTTTTCCAACACGATTTGCGCCTGCTGGGAAGCACCAACAGGGAAACTCATCTGATATTTGATAGCCATTTTCTCCAGTGCACCCAGAAATTTATCCCGCGCCAGGATGGAAGCAGCAGCCACGGCAAGGTTTTCTTCAGCCCGCACTTTTTGTACGAGATGAATCTTGTGCTTTGATGAAAGCGCCTCGCGAATTAAGCTTTCATCGCCGAATTGATCGGACAGAACAACGGGGCATTCTACTTTCTCCAGCAAATGCTCAATCGCCAACGCGTGCCCGTAGGCGAGAAGCTTATTCAAATTTTTGAAGTTGGAATATAGTTCGTTGTATTTAGCGGGCATCAAGGTTATGACAGAATGTTTGAAATGCTTACGGATGAAAGAAGCGAATTCTCTTATTTTTCTATCGTCGATTTTTTTACTGTCCTGAATCCCTTTTTGCCATAGAAAATGTTCAGAATTTTTATCCACAAAAACTGCTGCGACGACGAGCGGCCCAAAGATATCCCCTTTTCCGGATTCGTCAGTGCCCGTCCATTTCGTCAGATTTTCAATTGCTTCCAGTCCGTGAATAGCTGAGTCGGATTTGAGAGGTGCCAAGTATTTTTCAATTGCCTCTTCGATGTTTTTGCCGCGAATGACGACTTTACCGCTGCGGTAGAACGTGATGAAAACACGCTCCCGCTGCGCTTGCCAGAAAGCGTGATCTACTGGTTTCAGTTCAAATTCGTCCTGTTCCAAAATAGAGCGCAGTTGTTCTTCCTGTTCCGGTGCAAATTTAGCTGTAAATACACTTTTCGGCATAGCTACTTTCCCCGATCTGATGAAATTCAATTTTATTAAATATAAACATTTTCAATTTGAGAAGCAACTGTTTTCAAAATGCAAAATTTTCACAGATAAAATGGCGTTAATTTTTTGTGAAAATTATTTAGCAAATGGGAGCGATTAAAGCTATTGTTTATGGGGGTTACAGGCGCTTGCTAAAAAGCGTTGTTGGTGAAAAAAAGAGTTGAGTGGTCTGCTTTTTGCAACATCCATAAATCGAGGGCTGCAACCAGGGCTGCATCTTTTATTTTTTTTAGGGGATACACTAACAACTTGGGACGTGCGAGATGAAGACAACACAAGCAGAAGCAGCGTTGACGTTTACCTATCCTTCGATAGAACTTCCAATTAAAAGACCACTCAAGAGCGTCACACACACAATTGCCGTTGGGAGCGGAAAAGGCGGTGTCGGCAAGACAATCTTCTCCATTAATTTGGCGCATGAACTGGCGGCACAAAATTACAAAGTATTGATTGTGGACGGCGATTTTTCCAGCCCGTGCTTGCACCATTTGTTCCAAATTCAGGAACGCAACGATTTTCTGTTGGATTTGGAAACGGACAGCAAAATCGATATGGAGAAGCTCATTTGCAAAACGGAATTCCGTAACATTGATGTCATTTTTCGTTACCCACGCTCGTTGAGAATCGGGCACAACAATTTGCTCATTGCCAGAAAATTACTCAAGGAAACTTCCCGTTTGAATTATGACTACATCATTTTTGATCTGGGCAGCGGTATTGAAGATACGGACATCTATCTGTTTTTGTACGCCAGAACAAAAATATTATTGGGAACGCCGGAACCTGCTGTGATTTCAGAAAATTTTAGATTCCTCAAAATGTGCATGTTGAAAAAATTGGAAGCAGTCTATCGCGATGACGCAGAAAAATTGAATTTGATCCGAAATGGTTATTTTCAAAGCGATGAAAGCACGACAGATACGATCAGAAAATTCATCAAAGAAGGTGCTGATTCAAGTTTTCTGATGGATTTAAAAAATTTTCAACCGCATTATATTTTGAACATGTCGAATGGTGGCGATGAAAGAACCTTCGCGAAATCGTTGGATGTGGCTCTGAAAGATTTGTTCGGGGTGGGAATAAAATTCGTTGGCGATATTCCTTTTCAAAGGAATCTGAGGCATTTACTGCGTCAGGGGGCGTGGGATTTGTTGTTTGACGATTTTACTCATGATACAGACCTTTTTGACAAACTTACGCGAGAATTAGCAGGGGAAGGGAAATCTGCGATAAATCACCGAACAGGAAGGAACGCTTTGAAAAAAATGGGTGAATTTGTCGATGTGAATTCCGTAATTTGTTCCAGTCAATGCAGTTTATGGGGAAATTGCCACTATCAAATGGGCGGACATCCGTGCCGGATTAAATACATTGGGTTCGTTCACCAGAATTAATTTTCATGTTTCCTCCAATTTGGTTTATTGGAAAAAACCTGCCTGACCGCGCCATCAGACAGGTTTTTTCTTGAATCTCAGTTGATTCAAAAAAAATATAGGGGTATGATGAAGAAATTTCAGCTTTTGTTTCTCGCTCTGGGGATATTGTTATTTTATTATTGCCATCAACCATTACCACCAAATTTACAAAACAGACCGCCAAACGTTCCGGAATTAGTATTTCCGGAAGATGGGGCGGTACGCGTTCCTGTCTCACTCACACTACAGTGGAATATGTCTGATCCCAATGAATACGACACGCTGTCTTGCGATGTGTATTTGCAAAAAAACAACAGTAATCCGCATCTGTTTCGGGCAAATTTGCAAGCCGATTCGCTGCGAGTTGATTCACTGGAATTTGATTGTGAATACTTTTGGCAAGTTATAGTCCGTGATCAAAGAAATTTGCAGAAGGAAGGTCCTGTCTGGAGTTTTCGGACACGAGTGGAGCACAATAATCCGCCTAAGATACCTGCCAATCCAATACCGCAAAACCACCAGCAGGATGTGAAAATCTGTGATGTAAATTTTTCCTGGACTGGCGGAGATCCGGATACTTTCAGTATCGTTGAGTACGATGTTTTATGGGGGACGAAACAGGACTCACTCCAGCCTCTGATGGTAAATTTGCCGGACACTGCTTTCGCTCTGTCGCTTTTGCCGTTTGATAGGAAATTTTACTGGCAGGTGACAGCGCGAGATGAATACGAAAGCGAACAAGTTGGCCCTGTGTGGGATTTTACGACGGAAAAAGGTAGTCTGGTTTTCTGGGAGCCGTTCGATACATATCCTCAAAACGAAAAACCGCCGGTTCCACCGTGGACGATTGCAGATTCAGCCAATGCAATTTACATCACGAGTGAAACGAGTTACGACGAACAGGGAAATAGTCTTTGTTTCATTGATTCTACGGAGCTGGGATACGGTTTTATTGCAGCCCATTTTGCTCCAATGGATGTGGGAATGATTTCTTTTTACTGGAAGGTGAGTAACGCTGCGGATTATTTCGGATTGCGGCTTTATTCCAGCGTGGCGGATACGGCTCATCTGGGACCGCAAATTTCCATTCGCGAAGGAAAGATGGAATTTTTTGCACAAAGCCGAATTTGGGAAAATATTTCGGTCGTCGAACCCGGCGCCTGGTATCTCGTTGAGGTCGTTTTTTCATGTGAGAAGAAAGTCTTTCAGGTTTTTGTAAATGGCGAACTCAAAGCCCAAAACGCAACTTGGATTGGATCAACTGTGCCTTCGATTGACTCTATTTATTTTATGACTTTCAAAAATCGCGTTTGTGAGCGTGGGTATGTTGACGAAATAAAGGTGATAAAACAATAATCCGAACAGAAGGGGTGCTAATGGCATTCAAGCTACCTTCTGAAAATAATGCTTGCTTCTTGTTTTTGGGAGAGTGCAGTAACACTAAATTCAGAGCACGATCGTGACTTTCGTCCCTTTCCCAGGCGTACTCGAAAATTGAATGTCTCCGTCATGGTCTTCGATTATCTTTTTTACAATTGCCAATCCTAATCCCATGCCTCTTTTCTTTGTGGTAAAATGGGGTTCGAAAATTTTTTGTAACAATTCCGGCTCAATTCCCACGCCGCGGTCGATTATCTCTATTTTTGCTGTTTTGCCCGTTTGTGAAGCGTTTTTTAAAGTGATGGTAATATCTTTACTTCCCGTCACCGGCTGGCTTGCTTCAACAGAATTTTTAAGCAAATTGTAGAGAGCTCGGCGAATTTGATCTCGGTCGATTTTGACGGGAGGAGTCGTATCGTCTGCTTGAAGTCGAATTTTAGGCGAGCCTGGCTGCGATTGTATGAGCGTGATGACGCTTTTGATTACTTCCTGCACGTTCGTTTTTTCCAATGAAATCTGCGGCATCCGGGCAAATTGTGAAAATTCTTCAGCCAGTCTGGTCAGAGACTCAACTTCTTCCTGAATGCTGACAATGGGATTGTCTGAACCAGCGACAGGCTCAAATTTATTCCATAAACGTCGTAACGAGAGTTGGATCGGCGTAAGGCTATTTCGTATCTCGTGAGAAACACGTCGGGCGAGCTCTTGCCAGGCGGCAAGGCGTTCGGCGCGTAGCAATTTTTCCTGGCTGATTTTCAACTCCTGCGCCATACGGTTGAAAGTATCCACTAAAAATTTAATTTCATCTTTAGCTTTCACTTGCACCGGTTTTCCCACTTCGCCGCTTGCCATCTTTTTCATTCCTTCAGCTAATTCCAGGATCGGCTCGCTGATTCCTCTGGATAGTGTTTTCGCAGCATAAATAGCGGCAAAAGTGAGCAAAATAATGAAAATAGTCGAAAATGCCCAGATTAATTGCCCTTCCACAACGGATTTTTTGAAAAGAGAAAGAGAACTATAAACGCGAATGGCTTGTCCCAGATTTTCTTTGACTTCAATGATCCTGGGGTCGATTTCAAAGCCGACTGCCCGAAATTTTGTATCATCGATTGGCTGAAAAACTTCACATACATTCAATTCTCCCGGAATGAGCTGACTGGACATTTCATTCGACAAAATTGAGGCCACAATTTGCGGGTCGATGTTTTGGCAAATAGTATCGGCCTGAAAATTGCGAAACATTTTATTTAATACATGAATTCCATCGCCCTGCTTTTCAAATTCTGCAACAAAAAGAGCGTTTTTTTTGCGCGAGAAAAAGAGTTCTTTTGACTGTGAAAGATCAAAATCAGACAGAAGCGATTTTCCTTCCCGTTCGAGCTGGTATTTAATCAATTCAAGACTGCTGACCAGTGTTTCGTCCATACCTGGGAGCAAAAACATCTGCATACTTCGCGTGAGCAGAGCGCCGACAAAAGTTGTCAGAGGAATTGCAGGCACCAATACTAATAGAATGAAAATAATAGTGAGTTTTACCTGAAAACGGAATCCCCGACGGGATTTCCGATAAATAGTGATGAGATAAATCGCCAGAGCAAGAGAGAGGATTGTTAGCCAGATAAAAAATATATTCATAAAATGTATTCGTTTTCTGTGCTAATTTTTATGAAGTTAAGGTGAAAATGAAATAAAGAGATTCGCTATGAGTTATCAACTGTGCAATTTTTTTCTTTTTATGAGAAATTCCAATAACGCCCGATTAAAATCCTGGGCAGTGTTCAATGTAACAAAATCAATCAGATGATTACGACACTCCCGGCGATAGTGCTGAACGAAATCACGCATCAGACGCTGGTATTCAGCGCGAATGTGCCACGGCTGCGTACTCATTTTGTCGCCGGTTTCCAGGTCGCGGAACAGTGCGCGTCGTTTGAAATCAAAATCAACTTCTCTCGGATCCAATATTTGAAAAACAATGACTTCATGACCCCGATGACGGAAGTGCTTTAATCCTGACAATACCTGCTCCGGCTCATCAAGTAAGTCGGACAACAAAATGATAAGTCCGCGGCGGTTTATCCGTTCTGCCATTGTGTGCAGCGTGGCAGCGATATTTGTTTTTTGCGTCGATTTGATATTTTCCAGTACCGATAAAATCTGCGTAAGATAACTGCGAACGGAGCGCGGAGCGAGATAGTGCTGAATTTTTTCATCAAAAGAAATGAGACCGACTGCATCTCGCTGCTCAATCATCAAGTAAGACAAAGCTGCTGCTAAATAAGAAGCATACTCCAATTTGCTGATTTTATCAGAAGCATACGCCATTGAAGCGGAAATGTCGAGCAAGATGTATGCTTTGAGATTTGTCTCTTCCTCAAATTGCTTGATATAAAACCGGTCGGTTTTCCCGTAAGCTTTCCAGTCGATATGCCGGATTTCATCGCCAGGCATGTAAGGCCGATAGTCAGAGAATTCGACACTGAAACCATGATAGGGGCTGCGATGCAATCCTGAAATGAATCCTTCAACGATAAGCCGCGCGCGCAATTGCATATTTTTCAGTCGGGAAACGACTTCAGGGTTTAAATACTTCCGATAATCGATATTTTGTTTGACGGGCATTTTTATTCTTTCACCTCGTCAATTAATTTTTCAATAATTTCCACCGGGCTGACATTGTCTGCCTCGGCATTGAAATTTGTGACCAGCCGATGACGCAAAACGGAAATTGCCACTTTTTTTACATCGCTGATATCCGGTGTGGGCCTGCCGTCAAGAATGGCGTTGGTTTTGGCGCCCAAAATGAGATACTGACTGGCTCGCGGGCCGGCACCCCAACGAATGTAGTCGCGAACATATTTGGGCACATTATCGGTATCCGGCCGCGTCAGAGTAACCAGTTTAACAGCGAATTGAACCACATTATCTGCTACAGGAACACGGCGGACAAGTCGCTGCAATTCAATGATGTCTTTCCCGGAAAGTACTTTCTGCGGTTCAGGGGCATAAGCGCTGGTAGTTGATTTTACGATTTGAGTTTCTTCTTCAAAACTCGGATAATCAACCCACAAATTGAACATGAAGCGGTCAAGTTGCGCTTCAGGGAGCGGATAGGTTCCTTCCTGTTCAATTGGATTTTGCGTTGCCATGACGAAAAACGGTTCTTGCAATTTATAAGTTTCACCAGCCGCGGTTACCTCGTGTTCCTGCATCGCCTGCAAAAGCGCTGCCTGAGTTTTGGGGGACGTTCTGTTAATTTCATCTGCCAGAATGATGTTTGCGAAAACAGGCCCCTTGACAAATTTGAAAGCTTTTTTCCCGGTTGTCAGGTCGTCTTCAATGAGTTCAGTGCCAGTGATGTCCGAAGGCATCAGATCCGGCGTGAATTGGATGCGAGAGAATTTTAATTCCAGTACCTGCGCCAAAGTGCTGATCAGCAGCGTTTTCGCCAGACCGGGCACACCAATGAGCAGGCAGTGTCCCTGCGCCAGGAGACCGATGAGCATCTGATGGATGACATCGTGCTGACCAATAATTACTTTACCGATTTCATTGACAATTTTATCGTGCGAATCTTTTAATTGTTTGACAATTTCAACGTCATTACTTGCAGCAGTATTTTCGGTCATGATACCTCCGCACCGGATGTGAAGTGAAACTTAAGTTTATTAGCAGCGTTTTAGGGCTATTCATTATTGGGCGAAACAAACTAATTTTTATATGCCTTTGAACAAGGTTTGTTTCAACGGTTTAAAATAGGAACTTTTTTGATGAAAAGCAATTAATTTATTGCACAAAACAGGGGAATTTAGTAAATTAAAAACAATGAGTAAGATAAATATCACAGGGATGACTCTTGAGGAAATGGAAGAATTCATGGCTTCCATTGGTCAGCCTACATTTCGAGCAAAGCAACTTTTTAACTGGCTTTACAAACGCCGTATTTCCGATATCGATGAAATTACGGTTTTTTCCAAAAAATTCCGTAGTGAGCTGAAAGAGAAAACCGAAATGGGGCATCTGGAAATTGTTGATCGTCAAATTTCGGCTGATGGGGAGACGAATAAATTTCTGTTTCGACTGCGCGACGGTCATTTCATTGAAAGCGTTTTCATGGTTGACGGAAAACGCAGGACAGTCTGCTTGTCCTCACAGGTTGGTTGCGCTTTGGGATGTTCATTTTGCGCCACAGGTCGCATGGGATTTAAGAGGAATCTTTCTGTCGGGGAAATTGTTGCCCAACTGCTCGCTGTGCTCAAAGCCATGGGGACGGATGCCACAAATTTAGTGTTTATGGGCATGGGCGAACCATTTTTGAATTACGAGAATGTGATTAATGCGGCGACGCTTATAGGGCATAGCGATGGGATTGCCGTAGGAAGACGGAAAATTACTATTTCCACTGCGGGGTTAGTTCCGCAAATAAAGCGTTTTGCTGATGAAAACCAAGGTTACAAATTGGCGATTTCTTTAAATGCAGCAGATGATGCCACCCGGTCGGAATTGATGCCGATAAATAAAAAATATCCTTTGCGCCAGTTAATCGATGCGGCGAAATACTATTCCGAAAGATCGCGGCATTTGTTTACGTTTGAATATCTTTTAATCGCTGGAGTGAATGATCGAAAAAAGGATGTCGAGAATCTGAAAAAATTGCTGCGTGGTGTGCGCTGTAAGGTGAATATCATTCCTTATAATCCTACCGATGACCGCTGGGAAGCACCGACAGAGGAAACGATCGAATACTTTTTGCGCGAATTGTTGAAGTTACACATCATCGTCTCAGTGCGCCGTAGCAAAGGAGCGGATATCGATGCAGCTTGCGGCCAATTGTATCACTTTTATCAGGACGAAAAACAAAGTTGAAAAAAGGAATCGTGAAAAAAATTGATAATCAAAAACAATTAGGATATTTTGAGGGATGGTTATCTGCCGGGATTAACACAGCGCTTTTTATTGTCAAATTATGGGCAGGAATGTTGACCGGATCCGTGGCGATGATCGCAGATGCCTGGCACACGCTTTCCGATACGCTGACTTCTGGTGTGGTCATTTTAGGAACGTGGATTTCCGGTAAGCCGGCTGATGAAGGCCATCCTTTCGGCCACGGCAGAGCGGAATCCATCGCTGCAATCGTGATCAGCACATTGCTGGCGATTGTGGGCGTAAAATTTTTCGTGGATTCAATTGAGCAATTGATTGCAAAAAATATCGTCACTTTTGGTATGACCGGCGTCATCGTTTTTTTGATATCAGCTTTGGTTAAAGAGGCGCTGGCGCAATTTGCCATTCGGTACGGGAAAAAGTTACAGGCTCAGTCTGTCATAGCCGATGGCTGGCATCACCGCAGTGATGCTGTGGCGTCATTTTTGATTGTCATTGGCGCTTTTCTGGGTAAATGGTTATGGTGGATCGATTCCGTGATGGGGATCGCGGTGTCAATTTTAATTTTAATGGCGGCTTATGATATTTTTCGATCAACTTCGGATTTGTTGATTGGCAGGCAGTTGGATCACTCCCTTGAGGAAGAAGTCAGGCAAATTATCGTACAAAAATTACCCGGCATCCTTAATGCGCATCATTTCCATTTGCACGAATATGGCAGTCACAAAGAGCTCACATTTCACGTTTCCATCGACGGCAAATCTTCCCTTGAGGACGCCCACCGTTTGGTTGATGAACTGGAAAAGTTGGTGAATCAAAAATTGGGAGTGGAAGTTACCATCCACATTGATCCCGTTTAATGAATGTTGTTGACGGATACAAAAGAGAACCTCTAAGCATTTTTTCAATCTTGAAACACAAACCTATCGCGAGAAACTCTAAATTGAGCTAATCTGCTAAAAATCAATGTCTATCGCGCGCGATAGTTTTCACTAACAGAAAATCATTTTCCGGCAAATTGCGCTACGGTTTTTTCGACATCTTCAATCTTGCCTATGATCGTTACCTGATCACCTGCTTCTAATTTTGTATTCCCATCAGGGATGGTAACCTTAGTTCCTTTTTTTATTGCAGTAATCAGAACATCTTTAGGCAATGTGATTTCTTTCAGCGTTTTATTAGTGATTGCAGATTTTTCAGGAACCACAAACAGGTCAATCGTTCCGCCAGAGCTTTCCAGGTCCTGGCTCAGTTTTTCGACTACGTAGGAATCTGACATATCTTTGCGTAAGTTGTCGTATTCAAATTGCGTTGCTTCCAGCCTTTTTCCCAGTTCAACAATGGTGTTGATTTGATCGGCAAGGGCGGATTTCGTCAGTTTGGCTCCTTTTTTTTGAGCAATGTCAAAAGCCTGTTTTCCCAGCACCATTTTTTCATGCTGAATCTGCTTCTGAATTTTTGCGATTTCCATTTTTAGTTTAACAATATGAGTCGCCTCAGTAGTTTTGCCTTCGATTTGGGAATATAATTTTTGCATCGTTTCCAGACCCTGGCTGCTGACTTTTTTTGTTTTTTCGATCAGGTCGCCAGAGATATGGGAAATATCCTGGGAGCTTTTTCGGAAATTTTGTCTGAGCTTGTCGAAGAATTTCATGGTTTTTGTCTCCTCATTTTGTGTAGATTAATTCAAAAATCAGGATATCGAAATTCGGTGGAAGTCCCCTCTTTTCAATTGGTCAGAAGTTCGGAAACGGTGACAAACTGATAACCACGATTTTTCATTTCCCTGATTATTGTGGGCAATTTTTCGTGAGGATAATCTCCGTTACGCAGTGTGCCGAGATGCATTAAAATGATGCACCCGTTCGCGCCGTAAGGGGATTTTTCTCCGAATGAAAGAATTTTATCGACGACTTCATTTGCGGAGTGGTAAATTGTCGCGGTTGTGTCTGCCACCCAATCGAGCGTGTCCATGTTGTTCTGCCAGTCCCTGCCTACTGTCCAGCCGATCTGGCGGAATCCGACTTCGGCTGCCCAGCGACGGATTTCGGCGTTGTGTTCCCCATACGGTGCGCGCCAGAAAGGTTTCATCCGTTGCCCGGTGATTCGGCGGAAAAGCGCCGCCGTTTTGAGCAGTTCCTGTTGTATCAATTCTCTGGTAATTCCGCTGCGCGTGTTGTGTTTTCTGTTTTGCTCAAAAGTTGTCAGGTGCGGATGAGTCCAAGTGTGGTTTCCAATGTCATGTCCTTCTTTAATCATGCGCAGAACGTGTTGGCTGTAGCGGCGAATATATCTGCCTGTTAAAAACATAGTAGCATGAATGTGCTCTTCTTTCAGCATGTCCAGAATCTCATCCGTGATATTATCCAGATAGTCGCCGTCGAAGGTGAGGGCTATTTTCTTTTCGTTCAAAGAACCGCGCGTGAAATCTCTTGCCAAAAAAGTTGGCGTGGGCGGCGCATATTTAAAATTCACTTCTTCCAATAAAACACTTGACCCGTCCTCGCTCAAAGCCCGCACAGTGAATCGATTTTGTCCGGGTTTCACTTCGATATTTTCAAATTTAAACTTGTTCGCTTTGACCAATTTTGCTGCCAATAAATTTCCGTCAACAGAAAGCGTCACTACGCGGTTGCTTTCAGTTTCGCCTTCGATGGTAATTTTGTTGCGCACAACCATGGAGGGCATTGTCGGCGTTGTCACTTTCAATGTGTCCAGATGCTGGGCGATCTGCTGAATGTCGCTGAGCGAATCAGAGGCAGAAATCTTGTGTTGTAAATTTGCCATTTGCTTTTGTAGCTGACTTACCTTGTCGTTGTTTTTGATGTTAAACCAGATGCTACCAATTAAGCCAAATAAAAGAATAAGGACGAATACCAAATTGGCTGGTCTGGCGCGGAGAGTTTTGTAGTTTGTAACGATGTACTGCAAAAGTTTTTTTATGCGGTTAATGACAAAAAATATACTGCGGCTGGAAATATCTTTGAAGAAACAAGATCGGCTGCAATAGATGTGATGGGCGATGTTAAGCTGGCAATCGGCGCAAATGGGCGCTTTGCAATAGTAACATTTGCGTTTGGCTTCTTTATCCGGATGATTTTTGCAGTATTCTGTCATTGGATAATAATTTAGTGTTCAGAAAATAAAATAATGATTAAAAATGAAATTAAATTTTGATTTAGTCCTTAAATAAGTTTAACTGAATTTTTCCAAAAAAGCAAGCAAAAAATGCAATTTTCAAAAATCGTTGATTTGATTTTGCCACAATTGAGCAAAGTAATCACATGATTTCTTCTCAAATATTTCGGAAAACTGCAAAAAATGATTATCAAAAAAAAATTAATTGAATATGTCAATTTTTTTGTCTATCTTTTAGGTCTTCGGAAAGAGGATGGAGAGACCACCGGATTTTGTGCTTCTGTGTGGACATTTATTGTCGTAGAGTCAATTTAATAAAGGTTTCATTTTTCGATGTGAATAAGAGGGAGAAATAAAAATGGCTAAAACGAAAACATGGAAAGAAAAATTACACGATAGCAAAGATTTGCCCAAGGTAGAGCAAATCACTGAGAAGCAGTCGCGAATTTGGGGCGTGGGCACCGTAGTGATTCCCGCACCTCTTGAGGTTGATGAAATTATGCGTCAGGTTCCTGAAGGAAAGCTGATCACGATAAACATCATTCGTGAGAAATTGGCAATTAAGCATGATGCATCAACCGGCTGTCCGATTACAACAGGGATTTTTGCTTGGATTGCCGCTCATGCTGCTGATGAAGATGCCCGCGCCGGAGTGAAAGATATTACTCCTTACTGGCGCACACTAAAAGCCGGTGGCGAACTCAATGAAAAATATCCCGGCGGGATTGAGAATCAGAAAATGATGCTGGAGGCTGAAGGGCACAAGGTCGTTCAGAAAGGGAAAAAATTTGTTGTGGAGAATTATCAGGACAAATTGGTCGAAGTTTGATTGTTGGGAAAAATTTAGCAATTAGCCACGGAGACGCAGAGGGCACAGAGGGTAAAGTTTATAGTTTAAAGTTCATTGTTCAAAGTTCAGAGTTTCAAGTTTTTACTTGATTAGGTTGAACGGATTTAATATGCAAGGATTTTCTAATTTTCAAATTAATCAATTAATAAAGCATGGTTGCAAGTGTAAGTTCCAGATTCTAATTTATTTTTAGGAAGATACAAGGATCCACATAACCAAAATAAAGTAACTAAATTAATCCTCAAAAACTCGGAACCCGAAACTCATAACTCAAAACCCGAAACTCAAAAAAACTCTGTGATCTCCACAACTCTGTGGCATATCTTATCTGAAAAATTTGACGACTGAGGAGAAGACTAATGAGAATTTACATCGGACTGGATATTGGCGGCACAAAGTTCATGGTCGGAGCCGGAGATGAAAACGGAAATCTTCTCCATAGCATTATTTATGAAACACCGCGAAACCTCGAGCAGGGAATTGAATTGCTCAAAAAAATGACGCGCGAAGTCGCCGGAAATGACAAAATTGTGGGAATGGGAGCTGCCGTCGGCGGACCTCTGGATTGGAAAAAAGGCATCGTTTCTCCGCTGCATCAACCTGAATGGAAGAATGTGCCATTGAAAGAAATTATGGAAAAGGAATTCGATTGCCCGTTTTTTGTGGATGTGGACACAAATGTTGCCGCATGGGCTGAATATAAACTTGCCCAACCAAGGCCTGAAAAACTGCTTTACATGACAATCAGCACAGGAATCGGAGGAGGCTTTATTGCTGATGGGAAAATTTATCGCGGAAAAAACGGCGCACATCCAGAGATAGGGCATCAGTCGATTCCGTTTCGATGCAGTCATCCGGAAAGAGTTCAATGCGAATGCGGAGTGTCCGATTGTCTGGAAGCATTGGTTTCCGGTAATGGGATTCGACGAATTTATGGCAAAAGCCCCGAAAATTTGACAGACAATGAGTGGGAGGAAGTGGCGTACAATTTAGGTCAAGGGCTGCGAAACTTAGCTGCGATCTATTTGCCGGATGTGATTGTTTTGGGAGGAGGCATTGCTACGGGTGCACAAGAAAAATATTTTCATCAGGCAAAAAAAGTAATGGCTGAACATTTGAAGATGACTCCGGCACCGGATGTAAGAATCAGCAAATTGGGCTATGATACGGCGTTGATGGGAGCGATTTACATTGCACAAGACGGATTAAAGTAGGTACTAAATAATTTCCGGTACCTTATTTTTTAAATATATCCACTCATTCACCTACTAGTGACGATCTTCATTCTTTTGTGGGATTTCCGCACTAATCCGCAAATAATTTTAAAAAGTCCTTGATTTTTCCAGAGAATTAGAGTAAATTTATTTTAGACTAATCTACAAAAGCCCGGTCGAAATTTCAACGATTTTGATCCGATTGACAAAATATTTAACCCCATTCCGAAATCTTATTATTTGTAAATAGATACCATCATTTTGCAGACACAGCCGCGATTTTCTTTCAAGTATGGTTTTTCAAAAGGTTAAAATATCAGGAGGGTAAGGCAAATGAGAAAGTTAAGTTTATTGTTTGTCGTTTTTCTCATTTCTTCTGTTTGGGGATCGGATACACGGCGACAAACTTTTCCAACAGATGCTGCGTCCAGTTACTTTCGCTATTTTGATGCCAATCGGCTTTATTTCTCATCCTATTCCAATGGTATCATTGGCAGAAATTTGGTAACAGGCAATGCTGATTTTTTTCTCGATGATTTACAAATAATTTATCTTTCTGGAATATTTCTAGGGGCAAAAGTTAATGGTCAAATTCGAACTTCAGGCGCATATTACGCTACTGATTTCATTGGCGGCATGATTGACCAGAATGGCAGACCTGTAGTGCCATTAGATTCAACTTTTCGGGTATATAAAATCTCCCGCGGCGACAACAATTTCAACAACCCAGATTATCTTGATTGGCCTGCACAGTTTGGGGCTCCGATTGATGATTTGGGAAGACCGCTGCTTTTTGGCGATCAAACGCTCTGGTGCAGTTACATCGACGGTGATACAGATTATCGCAAATTTAATCAGTGCCCTCCTTTGAGAGCGGAAATTCATCAAACCATTTGGGGATGGCAGGATATACCCAACATTACTTTTTGTCGGTTTCAGATTATAAATAAAAGCGAGAATGACTGGGAAGATGCTTATGTAGCATTTTTTGCCGATCCGGATTTAACCACATTTTCCAATGATTTGACAGGAAGCGACAGCACTCTTCAGTTAGTGTATTGCTACGATTCGGAAAAAGACCAACTTTTCCCGTTTCAAGCGGTGGGTTTTACTGTTTTGCAAGCGCCATTAGTGGAGTCGCCTGGAGATACAGCTTACACGATTTTCGGACCCAAAATCGGGTTTAGCCAGGTAGAGGTTAGCGCTCCGAGAATGGAAGATTTTTTCTCTGACGGCTGGAACGATTTTCCTGCCTGGTCTCCTCAAACTTCAACTATGATTTATAACAGATTTCAGTGTTTGAATGACGAGGGAAATCCAGCAATAGATCCCACCACAGGCGAGCCGAGCAAGTGGGCATTTTCCGGGGATCCGATAACCGGAACCGGCTGGCTGGATGCCAATCCTCGCGATCGACGAATAATGATTTCTACTGGGCCTCTGGATGTGGCTGCGGGTGATACCTGCGAGTTGGTGATGGCGATTAATGCCTACAGAGGTGTGAGTTTTAAGAATTGTATCGATGTCGTCCGTCAAGAAGCGGGCGCCTTGCAGCAAATGTTTCGAAAAAATGTGGGCTTATTTTCTGAAATCATTTATGCAAATTGGGGGGAACAGGAGGTCGCTATTCCAATCCGAGCGATAAATCTAGTTAAATTGAAAAAAATCGAATTTGACTGCCAACTCGTTTCGGATAGCGTGTTTATAAAAATGGCAATTCCCACCCTGCGAACAGAAATGGCTGATTTTTCAACCCAGTTGGATACACTGAACAATGCAATTCATGTCAGAATTTTATTCGACGATAATTGTCTGGGCATCGGAAAAGGAGACCTGGCGAACATTTTGTTTGATGCGCCCACAACCACGCCGAGCAACGAACTCAATTTTATGGTGA
>NATN01000059.1 GCA_002085355.1 Candidatus Zhuqueibacterota bacterium 4484_87
TTTGTCGAAGCGATCGACCTTGTCAGCGGGAACATTATTTCCAGTAAAGGAAAAAAGGAACAGCGTGGCGGCATTAATAAATATTTTTACGATGTATTCCGGCCTTATTATCTGACAGAACAGAGCCACTTTTCAACGCTGACAATAAAATCTATTTCAGTTTTGAATTATTTGATAGAAAATTTTCGTAGCGACCTTTCCATTAGAAACGAAAAAATTGAAATACCCAATTTTCGAGCAGACATTTATGGAGGAAATATTTCAGGACAAATTTCCGTTGACCTTGGTGACGGTTCGCCGCAAAACACGCAATGGATGGTAAAAGCCAATATCGCCCGCCTGAATTCTTCCCTGCTTCTTCAAACCGTACGCGCTGAGGAAGAATCTGCGGAATTAGACATGACCCTGGAATTGCACGGTAATGGTGTGGATCCGGCAGAATTTCTTGAATTATCCGGATTCCTGTATGTGACTAAAATCGGCGTTAAATTTACCGATAACATGCTTCAATCATTAGACCCGAGGCAAACGGACAAAAGCATTCAGGACACGCGCCGATTGCTCAAATGGGGATACAAGCCGAAATTAATTTCTGTGGAAATCAAACACGATAATCTTTACCCGACAATCCATCTCGTGAAAGGAAGTATTTTTGCCAAATTAATACCGTTGAATTTAAGCGGAGGGAAAATTGAGCTGGCGCGCATACCACTGCGAATTCTCTTTTCTTCAATAGAGACATCATCAGAATAATAACCAAGAAGTTACATTCAAACGCCCTATGCCAGCCCCAAAATGACTTCAGGCACAGTAAGTTACTGTTTTCTTTTTAATAAAATGGCAAGAAAATTTTTCCTTTTCATCTCAAAAAAGTAAACGAACGGCTATTAATTTTCGTCTTAACTGGTAGAAATGAAAAAAGATCCGGACGCAAAATTAGTCAAAAAAGCAAAGATGGGCGACAGCAAAGCATTTGGTAGGCTGGTTCGACGCTATCAGAAAAAAGCTCTTTACCTGGCGTATGACATGGTAGGTAATTACACCGACGCACAGGATATAGCGCAGAATGCCTTTTTCCAAGCGTTCAAAAACATCCGATCGTTTCAGGAAAAATCAACCTTTTCCACTTGGCTGTATCGAATCATCGCGAATGCAGCAATTGATTTCCAGCGCAGCAAGAAACGAAGACAGGCATCTTCGCTCAACCAACCAGCATACGATGAAGATCAACAGATAGAAGTAATGGATACGCTGCCGGAAACCGGCTATAGCGTTGCAGAAAAAATTGAGCGTGCGGATTTGAGCAGATTAATCAGGGAATTAGCAGAGCAATTGCCGCCGCAGCAGCGCGCGGCTTTTGTGTTAAAATATTTTCACGAAAAAACCACGGCTGAAATCGCAGAAATTCTGAGCTGCGATTCCGTGACTGTGCGCGGCCACATTTTGCGCGCGACATTGAAGTTGAGAAAAAAATTGAAGGATGAGAGATGAAAGAATGTCCTCAGCAAAATCTCATTGTGGACTATGTTTTCAGAGAATTGGACACCAAGACAAAGACCGAATTTGAGGCTCATTTAAAAAGCTGTCAATCCTGTCAGCAGCAACTTCGGGAATTCAAAGCAGCGGCTCCTGTTTTTCAAAAAGCCAGGCGTATCCATCACCCTAAAAGACCAGCACAAAATTACTACAAAACGCTGAAGGAAAATTTCTATCCGTCGATGAGCCTGGCGCAAAGAATTCACGAATGGGCTGCAGATTTCTTTTTAACTCCATCAATAGCCATGCGAGTAGCGCAAGCAGTCGCGATGCTGGTAGTCGGCGTTTTTTTGGGGCGATTTCTCTTTTTTCAGGAGCCGATTCCTGTAGCAGTGAAGAATGAAACAAGTCCAATACTTGCTGCCAACGTTTCCGATCAATTCCTGCGGCATTACCTGCAAGAAACGGAAATGATTCTTTTGGATGTCGCCAATACTAATCCGGCTGAAGACCGACAAATATTATCATCAGTGAAACAATTGGCAATTTACCGACAGTTGATGCAAAAAACAATTTTATGTCGCGAACATGCGGAAGAACTGAACGATGATGTTCTGGCAAATCTGATTAATGAAATTGAATTAATTTTACTTGACTTGTGTAACACTGAAGATGAAAACTTGATCGAAACGTTGCAAAATGTAAGAAGGCAAATTAAGGATTCGCATATTTTACTGGAAATTAACTCTGTCGAAAGCAGAGGTATTTAAGATAGCTGAAAAATCAAATCTATTTTTAATAGCGGGTTTTACTTTGACTGAATTACAGACTTTATTAAAAATTTGTTAATCTAAAGAAGGGTGGCTCAACATGAAATTCAAATCATCCGTTTTTTTGGCGATGATTTTAGGAGTTTTCTTCTTCAGCTCACTGAAAGCGCAAGATGGCTTCCAATATTACTATCAAGCCAAAAAATTAATGCACCAGCGGGATTATAAAAAAGCGCTGGAATTATTTGATAAATTAAAAAAAGAATTTCCCAATAGCAAATATGAGGATGACGCAGAATTTTGGTCTGCTTATATTTTACAAAAAGAAAATCGCTACGATGAATCATTCCGTCGCTATGACCGGTTGAAACAGAAATTTCCCAAAAGCCCCTGGGTCGATGACGCTGAAGTACAGCAAATTGGTATCGCCGAGAAATTAGCGAATCGCGGCAAGAAGAAGTACTTGAATTATTTGGTTGAAAGGGTTCATTCACCGGACAAAACGATAAAATATCAGGCATCCATTAGTCTGGGAAAATTGAATGATCAGCGTGCACTGCCGGGATTGCGTCAAATCGCCAATAACGGAGACATCGATATGAGCCAAATGGCACGCTCTCTGATAAAAAACATTGAATCAAAACAAGTGAAAAGATCTGATTACGGTCAAATAAAAAAAAGGTTGCCGTCTCGCGATGGCAAAAAGTACAAGAAATTTCCCGTTAAACAACCGCAAGAGCGGATAAAAAATCCGTCTCGAGCGCCCAAGATACAACATCCTCAATCCGGTCGCCATACTCCCCAAAGTAGTGGCTCCGGAAATTCGGGGAAAAAATCTTCGCCGATGAAAGGGAAAAGCTAACCATTGAGGACGTTATTTCGCCAACAAAATATTTGTAGAAGAGATTACAAATTGGGTTTAAAAATTCATTTGTCATTCCCCGATTTTATTTTATATTTTTGCTCTGAATTCAAAAAACAACCTTTATCAACAGATTTACAATTATCTCTTTTTCTCTCTTTTCTTTGATTCATTTGGAGATTGCAAGTTTGAACAATTTGATTCCATGATAGTTGAATAAAAAAGTGGTTTTGGAGAAATAAATTGCATAAAAATCATTATCAGCCAAGGAGTAAAGCAATGTTGCGTTCTATCAAATATATAATGATTATTTTTGTGATTGTACCAGGCGTTTTGTTCGGTCAGTATTTTGGAAAAAATAAAGTACAATACGAATATTTTCACTGGCAATATTTGCAAACAGAACACTTCGATGTTTATTTCACCGATGGCGGGAAAAGCATTGCTGAATTTGCCGGTGAAATTGCTGAAGCCAGTTACAGACAGTTGAAGGAAGATTTTCGCTATGAAATCTCTAAACGTATCACGCTCATTGTCCACAATAGTCATAATGATTTTGAGCAGACAAATGTCGATCTGAATCCGGGAGAGGAATCGGTTGGCGGTTTCACAGAATTTTTCAAAGATCGCGTCGTCGTTCCTTATGAGGGTGAATGGGAGAAATTTCGTCATGTAATCCATCACGAGCTGACACATGCGGTCATGCTGCAAATGGTTTACGGCGCTGGCGTTCAGTCAATCATTACCGGAATGGCGCGCCTGCAAATTCCGCTCTGGTTAACCGAAGGTCTGGCAGAATATGAAAGCCGTGGCTGGGACACAGAAAGCGACATGTTCATGCGTGACGCCGCGCTGAATGAATATGTCCCCCCGGTTGATTATCTCTATGGCTACATGGCTTACAAAGGCGGCCAATCTGTCTTGTATTATTTGGCGGACAAATACGGGGGGGAGAAAATTGGAGAATTGCTGGGGAAAATAAAAATTACTAAAAGCATGAGTCGCGGATTGAAACAAAGCATCGGTGTTGACACCAAAGAGTTGACGGAAAAATGGCACCTGTATTTGAAGCGCGAATATTGGCCTGACATCGCGGATCGAAAAGAACCGGAAGAGATCGGAAAGCGTCTCACAGACCATGAAAAATGGCATAATTTTGTCAACAGCGGGCCTGCGCTGTCTCCCAAAGGCGATAAAATTGCTTTTCTGTCTGACAAGTCTGGGTACTTTGATATTTATTTAATGAGCGCCATTGATGGTAAAATTATTTCCAAATTAGTGAGTGGGCAACAAACGCCCAATTTGGAAGAGCTGCATTGGCTCCGAGCCGGTTTGAGTTGGTCGCCGGATTCCAAATTTGTTGTCTTTGCCGCCAAAGCCGGCGCTCAGGATGCGCTACATATTGTAAACGTGAAAAAAAGAAAAATTGTCAAAGAGTTAAAATTTGACCTGGATGGAATTTTTACTCCAAGCTGGTCACCCACAAGCAACGAAATTGCTTTCATGGGCGTGCAAAATGGCGAGGGAGATATTTACGTTTACAATTTAAAAACAAAAAAACTACGTAAACTTACCCATGATGTTTTCAGTGATTTGCAACCAAACTGGTCTCCAGATGGTAAAAAAATCGCCTTTGTCAGCGACCGCGGTGATATGACAAAGATGGATGAAATCCCCCCTGATTTTAAAATATTTCGCGAAGATTTTTCTCAAAAAGATATTTACGTGATCGATGTGGCAAGCGGTGAAATCACCCGCATCACCGACACCAGCGGGTTAGAAAGTTCTCCTGTCTTTTCTCCTGATGGGAAGAAATTAGCCTACACCAGCGATCAATGTGGCATTTCAAACATCTATGTGCATGATATTGAGACTGGTATCAATTATCCGATCACCAATGTCGTCACCGGAATTTTTAATTTGAGCTGGCGAGGCGACGAGAAAAAAATTGCCTTCACATCTTTTTACAAAGGTGGGTATGATGTTTACCTGCTGCGGAATCCGCTCGCGATCAAAGCCGGAGACACGAAACTTAAAGACACAAATTTCATCACCAAGCATCCCATCTCCAGGCGGGGGAAAAAACGTCCACTTGTTTGGGATCAAGCCCCACCGGAAAAACCTGAAGTGACTGAACAGAAAAAATATAAGCACTTTGTATTTGATGATAAATTTAAAAACGCCCAAATTAAACCGCTGGAACAGGAAAAGCCTATTTTTCTTGATTCGACAGAATATAAATTAAAAACAGGCGACTATAAAGTCCACAACTATCGCGTCAAATTTTCCCCCGACTTAATTTATGGCAATGCACAATACGATCAATTTTTCGGACTGCAGGGCATGACGCAAATCGCATTGTCTGATGTATTGGGAAACCATCGGCTGAATATTTACACAAACCTTTTTTACGATTTGAGAAATTCAAACTATCAAGTTTCCTATTTCTACCTGCCCCACAAAACAGATTTTGGCATTGGCGCTTTTCACTATGCCTATTATTTTTACATCTGGGATTACGGCATTGGCTGGGTGCGTGACAGGAATTATGGTGCGAACGTTTATGTTTCGCATCCGTTTTCCAAATTTAACCGTCTTGACGGTGCACTCACCTGGATATCTATCGAGCGGGATTATATCAACGTTCCCTGGCTCGCAAACGAAACGAGAAACTTGCTGCTGGCAGATTTATCTTACACCAATGATACTGTTCTCTGGGGTTACACAGGCCCCGTCAATGGAAATCGCTACGCTTTTAACGTGCGCTATAGCCCAGCGCTTGGCAACAGCGGAATTGAGTTCCTGACATTGAAATTGGATTATCGAAAATATTTTAAAATTGGTAAAGATTATAATTTTGTCTTCAGGTTTTCCGGAGGCGCCAGTGGAGGTAAACAGCCGCAGCAGTTTTTCCTTGGCGGGACTTCTGGTTGGCTGAATTACAAAACAAGCGGTGGACTTCGCGTGCGCAATCTGGAAGATATTTATTTCAGTACATTTGAGCTTCCCATGCGCGGCGGCTACTACTATGAACGCGTCGGAAATAGATTTTTTCTTAACAACATTGAATTCCGATTTCCGCTGATTCGCTATTTTCTCATGGGTTGGCCTCTGGGAATTGGATTTCAGAATATTCGCGGTGCGCTCTTTACCGACATTGGCGGAGCATGGTATGACAACAATTTCCGTGGTGCGGATGCCACAGGGAATAGCAGAATTCCAGCGTTAAAGGACATCTTTTTTGGCTATGGCATTGGCGCGCGCATGAACTTGGGCATGTTCGTGCTGCGGTTTGACGTAGCATGGAATTCGGATTGGGCAAATTATACACACGGGCCTTATTATTACTTTTCAATCGGACCGGAATTTTAGAAATATCAAAAACAAATAAAACAAATCAGAGAGCGACTATGAAACGAAATGCCATTTTAGCAACGTTGCTGATAAATCTGCTATTAATCACAACGGTCAGTCTCGGTCAAATTTTTCCACGCGGATTGGGGATTAAAAAAAAGTCTGACATGTTTGGGCCCAGCCTATTCATGTATCATATATCGGAATTCAAATCTGAAAAAGACCCGGACATGAGCAGGCTTGATGTGGAGGTTGTATTTGCCAATGACATTTTACAATTTGTCAAAACGAATCAGGGAGATTTTTCCGCCCGCTACGACCTCATAGTTTCTCTGTTTGACAAAAAAGATAATCTGGTGGAAGAAAAATCAGCGTATCAATCCATCCGAGTCAACGAATTTTCTCAAACAAATGACAGGAAACTATCTAATCATCACCAATTTTCATTTTATGTTCCTCCGGGAGACTATCGGCTGCTGGTAAATCTAACTGATGAAGATACAAAAAAAACTTTACGTCGTGAGCAAAAACTGAAAGTGAAAGGTTTTTTAACGGACGAGGCATTTCTCAGCAACATTCTATTTGCCGACCGAATAAAAATTGACTCAACAGGTGAAGTCAAAATTTTTCGGACGAATGTATCAAATCGTTTCTTTAATCCGGACTCTTCTTTTTGGGCTTACTTTGAAATTTATCCCAAGACACTGAGCGACTCTTTGCTGCTCCGCTATTCAATCTTTAATCGAGAAGAAAAAAGAATCGCTCTGCAAAAACAGACTTTTTTACCTAATACGAAACGTATCCCCTATCTCATCGATCTGAGCAAATTCATCGATATCACAGGTCAGTTCACATTAATGGTGTACGTGTCACAAGCTGGCAAGGCGAAAAATTTATCTGTAAAATTTTCTGTTGTATGGCAAAATTCCTCTTTCAAAAAAATGAACACGAATTTAATGCTCAAAACAATGCGCGATTACATCCCGAAAGATGATTACAAATTTTTGGAAACGGCTTCTGACAGCGCGCGCAGAGCGTACTTTCGGGATTACTGGAAAAAGCGCGACCCTACGCCGAAAACAGAGCGTAATGAATTGTTGGAAGAGTTCACGCGCCGTGTTGAATTTGCCAACAATTACTTTTCAGTTCATAGCTTAAATATCGACGGCTGGCAAACCGACCGCGGCAAGATTTACATCAAATATGGTTCTCCGACCGAAGTTGACAGACGCATGGATGAAATCGATTTGCCGCCATTTGAAATCTGGTACTATGAACACTTGCATCGTCGATTTATTTTTGAAGACAAATCTGGCATTGGTGATTTTAAATTAGTGCGAATTGAATAAACCGGATGTAAAAAGTGGGGACAAAACATTTGGCGGAATTGATAGCAACGGTCAACGGAAAACTGTTCATCCTTTCCGCCTTTTTATTTTTCTGCGGGATTTTTCTCTCTCCGCCAGTAGTCAGATTTTCTATAAAACTGCTCACAGCATACCCGCTTTGGATCTGGAGAAAAATAAACCGGCTTATCAGCAGCCGGCCATCATTTTTCTTGTTAGCAGTCTTTATATTTATTTTCAATTCATTTTCTGCCTTTGCAAATATTTTATCCGGATTCTGCGTGGTTCTGCCGTTTATTTTTGCATTATGGACAGGATTGAATATTGGCATTATTATAAAGAAGGAGAGCGACGGCATCGCTGCAATCGTTGCGCTTTTCCTCTCTCCTCATGCATTTTTTGAACTACCCGCCATCTGGCTGAGCATGGCTGCCGGAATGCAGATTGGTTTAGCAGCCATGAATGGAAAACAAGCGGTTTTTGATCAATTTCATTTTTCGCTGAACATCTATTTTTATTTGATTTTACCTTTGCTATGCATCGCTGCCGCAATTGAGGCAGGACTATTTTATTGGGCAAATAAAAAAAGCCACGACATTGCCAATAACGATTGACATTCTGCAATTTCGTGGCTCAAATACAGATTTTTTAGATCATTTCATCAACAGAAGCTTCCTTGTAGCGACTTTGCCTTTTGCTGATTTTATCCGATAAAAATAAATGCCGGAGCTCACGACGTTCCCGCGTTCATCGCAACCATTCCAGCGAATTTCATGGCTACCGGCCTGTAAATTCCCGTCAATAATTTTTGCAATACGCTGACCTCTAAAATTGTAAATTTCAACGATGATGTGGTCACTCTGTGGCAGTTGAAAAGGGATCACCGTTGAATTATTGAACGGATTTGGATAATTTTGCCCCAATTGAAATTGGGCGGGCAACTCTTTGCCCGTTGCATCTTCCACGTCAGAGTGACGGATAATTCGAAAACTGGCATCGCTGACATCCTCGTTCACATTGCTATCAAGGTCGATCACCGTCAATTTGATTAAACCGGTTTCAATGGCGGAATCCGGTACTTGCCAAACGAAGTCACCTGTGGATTCGGTGAAACCGACTTTCGTTCCTCCCAAATTTTGCCAATGCAAGCCATTATCCAAAGAAATATCAAAACAGAGAGAATCCACCTTTCTGTTATCAGAGGCTTTCCAACGGAGCGTATCCACGTCACCAGCATAAAATTTTTCTCCGCCGTTAGGAAAAACGACTTCAGCAAATGGTTTCACAGTATCAATTGCTACAAAATTTATATTTTCATCCGATGCCGTGCTCAAAATAATTTCACGCTCATCGGGTTCAAAAAATCCCCAATCAGCCTGCGGAGAGACAACATACGTGCCAGCCGCTAATTCGTAAAAACAAAAGAAACCATTTTCATTAGAAAAAACGCTATCAACGCAATCACCGGTTAGGCGGACAAAAACATCGGCAACGGGCACCCCCCTGCGGTCAGAAATCAGGCCGGAAATCGTCAGCCAATAATCGTATTGAGCTACCGCGGAGTGTGAGGAATCCATGAAAATAAATATCGGATTCCCGGCAACAGCTATTCCATCCACAAGCCAATTTTCAAAACGAAGCGTATCTGTATTTTGCAGAATAATTTCAGGCGCTTCACTGATTTTCACCGAATCTCCGTCATCGTACCATCCTGATTGATAAAAGTCCCATAGATTGACTGGTTTCGTTGTTACAGACAAATAAAATTGCCGCTGAAACTGTACGATTGGATTCAGCACAGAATCTGCCCGTAGCTGATGATATCGCTCCCCACCATCATCCCAATTGGCAAAAAGAAATCGGGTGCCAGAATCCTCCTCAGCCACAACAGAATCCACTCCTATCGTATGTTCAGATTGATATTGCCAAAATTCCTGATACGGAAGCAGATACCTGACATCGTCAATGTAAACGGGTAAATTGTCAAAATTTCCTGAAATTGTTACCAACACGCTATCCGTCCGATAAATTGCGAGTAAAACACGGGCAGAGTCCATGCGGACAGTGACAGGATTTTCGTCACTGATAACACCATCCAGAGTCCAGTGATCGAATTGATATTTTATTTTTTCTTTCCACAGTAAATCCTCCGGCGCAATAATCTGCAAAACTGAATCTGCCGGATTCCAGCCATTTTTATCGAACAGTAAAAGCGAATCCGGGACAGAAGAAATTTGCAAATAAAATTCATGCTGCCATATTGCACTTTCTGTGACCGGATGATTCATCACGACAAAAGGATTCGCTTCAGAGCCGGAATAACCATCTGTTCCGGTTGCTACCCATGAAGAGAAAACGAATCTCTCCGTTGTGCTTACATCGGAAATCGAATCCACGTGAAAATAGGCGCTGTCACCGGCGTTGTACCAGCCTGCACCGACTGGATTCCCGTAATCTGATA
>NATN01000264.1 GCA_002085355.1 Candidatus Zhuqueibacterota bacterium 4484_87
CAATATCCAAAACACCATCATTGACATCTACATTAAATGTTCGGATTACTGCATTATCATGTCCTGCTACTGCATAAATATCAAAATCATTTAATACCGTTTGTCCTTCCAATTTCACACTAAAAACGCGCTGGTCAGAAGCTGTATAATAAATCTCAGCGAATAAAAGTTTGACCTGATAGGTTCCGTTATGAGGCATTGTAAAACGATAAGCATCCATTCTAAAGCGTTCAGACTGATAAAGCTTATCATTTTGAGTATTTCCAATTGAATGGCTCGTTGTAAAAATTCTTCCTCCCACGTAGCCATATCCGCCGGGAGTATATTCCCGATCAGCTTCCCAAATATTTCCGGAAGCATCGGTATATCTGGGTCCCCCTGCATTTATTCGGTAAGGCGCTTCCTGAAAATTAGCAACAGCTCTTTTGGGTTGATCCATAAGCACGGACGCGGGATTGTTCTCGGTATTTATATCACCTGACCAGATGTAAAATTGATAGCCGCCGTCCGGCGTAGCAGAAATTGTTGCATTTGTATTTGCATCATACCACGCGCCTGGAACGGCGGGATCAACACTTCCGGAACCATCGGGATTAACATCCGTTGTTAAAAAATATTGTAATACATAAGTTGCTGAATAAGTTTTATTACTTTCCGGGATGACAATTGTATGGCTCTGGTCTCCACCATCATCCCAAGACTGAAACACATACCGCTCTCCGTCAGAAACAGTTTGGGGCGATGGTGCACCTATCGTATGTTCTGTTGAGGAGAGCCAGCTAAAAGTATGCGGAGATGTGTAATTTGTTCCATCTACAACAATGGTTCTGCCCGCCGGAATTGTTGTCACTGTAATGGAAACTTGCTTGCCTAAATTGGCAGCAACCGATTTCGGTTCATCAATGACCAAAGATTTTGGATTTTGTGACCCGCTTAAATCGCCGCTCCATTCGATAAATTCATATCCACTCGCTGGAGTTGCTTCAAATTGTACTGAAGTCCCGGGAGAAACCCATTGCCCCGGAGGCGCCGGAGTCATTGTACCTCCGTTTTCCGGGGACACTGCCGTTGATACATAATACTGGCTCACTTCCCAATTTGCCTGCTCTTGGATCGGATCATTCATTACTACGCTTCCAGGATTGTTACTACCAGTGTAAGCGCCAGTACCTGCTCCTGTCCAGGAAATAAATTGATATTTTGTATCATTGTTTACTGTAACTTCATTTTCAACTGAAAATTGCGCTGTTTCACCTGCGTTATACCAACCTTCTCCGGTTGGAGTCCCGTAATCAGAACTCACTGTTAAAAAATATTGTGTCGTCCAGCTAATTGTTTCCGTAATCGGCTCATTCACAGTAATAGAAGTTGGATTGTTTGAGCCGGTATAACTGCCATTCCCAGTGCCAGTCCACGAAGCAAACAAATATTGAACACCTGATTCTCCAGCAGCGGGCGAATTGACTGATATTTCTACAGCCTGGCCTTCATTATACCAGCCTTCACCAGTGGGATTTCCATGATCGGAATTAATAGTTACCTGGTGTTGTGTATTTAGATTAGCAGTAAAAATTGAATCGGAGTAAGCGACTATCGTATGAGATTGGCTTCCGCCGTCACTCCATGTATCAAATGAATAGCGGGTTCCCTGAGAAACATTTTGTGGTGAAGGCACATTTATTGAATGTGGATCTCCGGCATCCCAGGTTGCCTGATATGGTGCGTCCTGCTCAATGCCGTCAACAATTATTTTAGTTCCGGCGCCTACTGATGTTGTAATTGTAACTGTCACCGGAAAGGTATCAACGGTAAAAGTTCCTTCCTGGGGACTTGATGCCGGGTTACCCGCGTTTAAAATGCAACGAGAAAATTGGAGTGTTGACTGATCTCCAGGAGAACCAATGACATCAAATTGCAACTTAAACAGCACGCCCCCACCGGAAATCGGATGATAAATATTATAAGCGCTTATCCGAATCTCATTGCCAAGTTCGTTGCTGATTATTTGCAATGTATCAGAAATAGTGCCGGTTTTTACCAAACTCACATTGTTCAAAACACTATTATCAAAGGTAATCCAGATATCAAAAGAATAGACGTCCATTCCTGTCATATCGCCTATATTAACGGCAATATCCATGCCATTTATTTTACATATTCTCACAGCAAATTTAACATAATAATGACGAATAATGTCAAATTAATTTAATTTCATATAATTTTCATGCACTATTTTAACATTTCTTCACTAAAATGAAATACTATTCTTAAATTATTTTGAAAAACGGTTCGGCTCACTCGTTCAATGAGTTACAACTCATTGTTTTACAAATAGCTTTTGGTAGAATACTACATTTGATAATAGCGCAAATCCGCTGCGATTGCGGAAGTTTATTTTATTGAAAATTGTACGCTATTGGAAATGAAATTTTTAAATTTTATAGTTGATATTTATCTGCAAAAGAAGTACATTCCTGCCTGTTAACAATCAGAAAAGACCGATTATTTTTCAATCACAAAAATTCGGACTTCGATTATCAAATTAATGCCTTTTATAAATTTCTGAACGAACATTAAAACTGACTACTAAAGAATAACGACATGACCAATCTCCTCTTTTCCCTCAATACCGTCACCCCCGTCTTCCTCATCATTTTGCTCGGATTCTATCTAAAACGATGCGAAATGATCACCTCTGCTTTCATTGACACATCATCCAAAGTTGTGTTCAACATCGCCATGCCAGCGCTTGTATTCGCGAAATTGGCGTCAGCAGACTTTCAAAGCACTTTTCAAATTAAGCCTATTTTAATCGCCTATTCCGGCACAATTTCATTTTTTGGCATAGCCTGGCTTCTCGCCATTGTGTTGACCAAAGAAGGCAAAGATCAGGGGGCATTCATTCAAGCCAGTTTTCGAAGCAATTTTGCCATTGTTGGCTTTGCAATTATTTTCAACATATTTGGTGAAAGCGGGTTGAGCAAAGCAGCGCTGCTGCTGGCATTTGTCATGCCTTTGTACAATGTGCTGGCTGTCATCGCTTTGGCAACAACTACCAATTTGCAAAAGCAAATCCCCATAAAAAAAACAATCAAAGAAATCGTTACCAATCCGTTGATCATTGCTGCCTTCGTTGCTATTCCCTGTGCTCTTTTTCGTATCAAAATTCCGTTTTTTGCCGCAAAAGCAATCGACTATCTCGCTGCTATGACTTTGCCATTGGCATTAATTGGGATCGGAGGTTCACTGCACTTTTATTCCTTGCGCGAATATTCCGCTCTGACTTTCATCGCTGCTGCCATAAAAATCATTATTTTGCCGCTCAGTTTAATTTTAATCACCATCTTTCTGGGAATCCGCGGTGAAATGGCCGGTGTGCTTTTTGTAATGTTCGCATCACCGACTGCTATTGCCAGCTTCATCATGGCGCGTGCAATGGGCGCAAATTCAGAGCTTGCCGGAAACATTATTGTTGCCACAACGCTGGGTTCTGTCATCACAATTTCGTTGGGAATTTTTCTGCTCAAATCCTTTGCGCTAATTTAAATTCTAAAAATCCCAGAGGCGGGAAACTTTTGCTGCTTCCAATCATTAGATTATATTATGCCTTTTAAATGTAAAGAGAACTAACTAACCTTTTTTATACTTTCCATTCACATCGCCGAATAGCGGAGGGAATTTAATGAAACGCTCCATTCTATTTTTGTTTTTCTTAATATTGACTTTCTTTTCTTTAGCTCTTGCCGATGAACCCGCCTTAATTGCTGTCGGGAAAGCAAAGACGATTACCGGCGAAGGAATTTACGCTATGAATCCGCGCTGGTCGCCAGACGGGAGAAAAATTGCTTTCACAGAGCCCAAATATGCCGGCATCTGGGTACTTAATCTTGCGACCAAAGACTATTTCCAGATCACAGACGAACCAAGCGCTGGCTATGGCTTTCGCTGGTCAGCCGACGGGAGTAAAATTTTGGCGCGCGTTTCCAAGTTTGAAAATTATCGCCGATTTAACGCGGTCAAAGTGTTTGATTTGAAAAATTCTCAAAGCTACCAACTCACTGACTACCGCACGCAAATGCCAGCATTGCCACAATGGACTCAGGATAACAACCACGTTTACCTTTACACAAAAAATAAACTGGAAATTTTATCCGTCAACAAAGAAAGTCGAGGATTAGCGACAGCCAGTCAGATCAGTACGCAGAGGCCATTGATTTATTGGAATGATAAAAATATTTTCGCCCTTTGCGCGGGAAAAACCGAAACGCCAAATCTGCCTATCGAGGGACCATTTCTCAACGTGGAGTTGTCTCCCGACGGCAAAAAACTGGCTTTTGAAAAATACGGTGGGAATATGTTTATTTTTGATTTGCAGACAAACAAGCTCACCGACCTCGGCGAAGGCAATCACCCACAATGGTCTCCTGATGGGGGAAAAATACTTTACATGATCACTAAAGATGACGGTTATAATTTTACTCAATCGGACATCTATGCGATTAACACAGATGGGAGCGGTAAAGTCAATTTAACAAAAACCGCCGACCGGATAGAAATGAATCCCTGCTGGGCTCCCGATGGTCAAAAAATTGCTTTTGATGAAATGACTACAGGGCAGATATTCACTCTCGAAGTGAAAGCAAAATTAAACAAAAAATTATTAAAAGATGTTCGATGAAAAGGTCAACGAAAACAGTCTTGATGATGAGGAGTTTATTCGATGAAATTTTTCAAATATAGTTTGCTATTTTTATTAATGATCTCTGGCACTGCATTTTCTCAGCAAATAACCGGTCTCTCCGGTTGGAATATTTTTTTGGATCCGGGCCACAGCCAAAATGAAAATATGGGGATTTATAATGTTTCCGAGGCAAAACGCAATTTACGTGTTGCACTCAGATTGAGTGAATTATTGTCGGAAAACACCGATATCGACACCGTTTATTTGTCTCGCACCAACGACCAACAGCAAGTTTCCCTTTCCCAGCGGACAGACCGGGCGAACTCCCTGGCTGCTGCCTGGTATCACTCAATCCATAGCAATGCGGGATCTTCAAATAAAGACGAGACCCTTTTGCTCTGGGGTCAATATTACAACGGGCAGGAAAAGGTGCCGCACGGCGGGAAAAAAATGAGCAACATTATGATCGATTATTTGACTCGCGGAATGCGAACAACAACGCTCGGTTCTTTCGGCGATTGCAGTTTTTACACCTGGAGTAACTGGTGCCAGCAGAGCGGCGGGCCCTATCTTCACGTCAACCGAACCACTACCATGCCTTCGGAATTGAGCGAAGCAGGGTATCACACAAACCCCATACAAGCGCAACTTTTTATGAACTATTTTTTTAAAAAATTGGAAGCAACGACATTTTACTGGTCTATTTTAAAATTTCACGGCATCGAACGACCGCCAGAAGGAATCGTAACCGGCATTATCAGCGATATTGATTCCCGCGTTCCCATCAACGGCGCAGTGATTTCCATAAACGGAAA
>NATN01000265.1 GCA_002085355.1 Candidatus Zhuqueibacterota bacterium 4484_87
ATTGATGGAATATTTGAGGTAAAAGCGCGCGCAAGAAGCCAGACTTTTCCTCAGGCTGTTTCCGGGTGGTCATCAGGGTTGTCGGTGACGATTTCTGACCTCATTAAATATAATCTGACTGTTCATGTTGTACCCGAGGGCGCCGGAACGATTGATAAAAATCCCTCCAGGTCAAATTATGATCCGGCTGAATGGGTAACATTGACTGCAATCCCGAAGACCAAAGATGGCAATATCAGAGTGGAAGCGGAAAGTGGCACTTTATCCGGCGAGATTGCTGTCGGCAATGATGGTGAGGCTTCAAGTAACCAGTATATTTATGGAACAACGAGAACGCCAAGGAGTGGTAGCGCTGAAATTCGCTTTGAAGTTTCAGAATTTGGCACTTATTATATTTGGGGAAGATGCTATGCGTTATCCAGCACGGAAGATAGTTTCTTTCTGATCATGGATAATTCAACGGACACTCTTACCTGGCACTTGGCGCAGGAATACAATGTTTGGAAGTGGCAGAAGGTTTCCGATTGGCATGTGGAGCAGACTTTTGACTTGGCGCCGGGATGGCATACAATCACAATTGTGCAACGTGATATAAACGCTCGTTTGGATAATTTGCTCATTACCAGCGATCCTACTTACTTCTGGAACATATTATATCTGGGGCAGATGTTATGCCCTGTCAGGGACAGAGGATAGTTTCTTTTTCCAGGTTGATGATCAAGCAATTCTCACCTGGCATCTCGACCCCGAATATTATACCTGGAAGTGGCAGAAAGTGTCACATAATCATGTTGCCCAGACTTTTGATTTATCCAAAGGACAGCATTCTTTGAAGGTCATTTCTCGTGATATAAATGCCCGTCTGGACAAACTGCTTTTGACGACAAATCCAAATTATGTTCCTTCAGGAAAAGAAGACTCGCCATCAGCAATTGATGCAAACTATCGATTCGATCATTGGGCGGGTGATATTGTGGGTAATAGCAATCCTGTTGATATTCAGATGAGCAGTGACAAAGAAGTTTATGCCTATTTCGTTGTCACAGAAGATTTCATTACCCCGCCAACGAGTGTGGTGGACCTGAAACCGGGATGATTGGGCAGCCGCTGAGCTTTATGGCAAGCGGTGCCAGTAGTGAGCAAGGCAACCCTGTTGAGTATCAATTTGATTGGGGTGATGGTATGCTGTCGTCTTGGGGCGCAAATACACAAGACCATACGTATTCTTCGAGCGGAAGTAAAACAGTTAAAGCGCGAGCCAGAAGCGCTGTCGATACAACATCTGTTTCCAATTGGGGCGACGATGTACAAACCGTGAATATCACCGGAATGTCTTTGTCAATTGCCATCGATCCGGCCGGAAGTGGTACCGTGGAAAAATCACCGGCAAAAACAGAATATGCTTTCAACGATACTGTGACTTTAACACCTGTGGCAAATTCTGGTTTCACTTTTGATCATTGGAATGGAGATCTGACCGGAACAGAGACACCGGCACAGTTGATAATGACCGGGAACAAAGCGGTAACCGCGTTTTTTGTTGAGACTCAGGAAATTGTCACCAAACCGAGCAAACCGGCTGGGCCTAAAAGCGGAATACTGGGCCAAACTTTGCAATTCACTGCTGTCGGAAGCAGTAGCAATCTCGGCCATGAATTGGAATATCAATTTGAATGGGGAGATGGCTCGCTTTCAGAATGGGGCTTGAATTCGCAAAGCCATGTCTATTCGGTCACCGGAATTATGCCGGTTAAGGCGCGGGCAAGATGCAAGACGCATACAAATGTGCTATCTGATTGGTCGGATACATTAAATGTTACGATTTCAGGATATTCACTGACAATTACTGTCAGTCCTGCTGACAAAGGATTAGTCGCCAAAAATCCGAATAAAAATCGCTACGGGTATGGAGAGAAAGTAGCGCTTTCTGCAATCGGAAGCAGCGGCTATCAATTTGACCATTGGGAAGGCGATTTGTCCGGAACTGTTAATCCGGATACTGTTGTAATGAATGAAAATCGTAATATTATTGCATTTTTCAAACAGGCGCAGGAAACTGTTTCTATACCCACTTTTATTTCGTGCCCTGATACTGGCTATATCGAGCAAACAATTAATTTTACAACGGGCGGTTCTGTCAGCAGCTTTGGCAATTCCGTTCAGTACCAGTTCGATTGGGGCGACGGCACTTTGTCAGCGTGGGGAGACAGTTGCGCTAATCATATTTATAATTTAGTGGGTACGCATAAGATAAAAACCAGAGCACGTTCGTCTGTGAACAACAGCATTGTTTCCGGTTGGACAGAAGAAAAGCCGATTGTGGTTTTAAGCCTTTATTACACGATATCCATTACAGTTGATCCGGAAGGTGCCGGAAGTGTAAATCGAACCCCATTCAAGTCTCAGTACCGGGAGGGCGATATCGTTATCCTGACGCCACTTGCGGTAGGCGGTTATGTTTTCGATAATTGGACAGGAGATTTGGAAGGAATTGATAATCCGGCAATAATTCAAATTGACGGCAACAAAAATATTACTGCCCATTTTCGGAATATTTCAAGCGTGGATGAGCGAAAAAATCAGATTCCTGACAATTTTTCTTTATCTCAAAATTTTCCTAATCCATTCAATCCGGAAACAAGTATTAATTACCAGTTGGCAAGCGAGACACATGTGTCGCTCAAAATTTACAATATTCAAGGGCAGCTCATAGAAACTTTGATTAATGAAACACAGCCGGCAGGTTTTTACACAATTCGCTGGAATGCCATGGATCGCAGTGGCAGACGTTTGCCTTCAGGCGTATACCTGTACCGCATTGAAACTGACCATTTTAGTGAATTGAAAAAAATGATTCTTATGAAGTAATGAGCGCCAAGTATTTCGCCTGGATTAGGATAATTTCTAATCCAGGCGAATAATTGTTCTTATGGTAGGGGGATGCACTATTTTAATTTATAGAAAAGCACACCTGTTGATACTATTGTTTCTTGTTTTTGCCGAAGTAGTTGCTTTTGACTTTGTGGGGAGCCTGTCAGATGGCTACGGGTTTGACGCTGATCACGAAGGCCATCCCGGTTGGAAAGCGGATGAAGTTTTAGCAAATGTTGACACATGGCTTGCGGAAAGTAGTCCCGATATCGTTTTATTACATATCGGAACCAATGACGTAAGTGCTCTTCAGCCAAATTCACAGACGATAGCAGAAATCGAAGGCATTTTAGACAAAATTTACAACTACAATCCACAAATAATGATTTTATTTTGTAAGCTCATCCCTCGCCGAGTTACATGGGAAAATGAATATATTTACAACGAACAACTGAATGTGCTCATTGAAGATCTGTTTTACGAGAAGAAAAATCAGGGTTATGATATTTATTTGGTTGATCAATTTGCTGCTTTCAATGCAAATAGCAATTGGGCAGACGACTACATGATTGACAATGTTCATCCTAACGATGTTGGCTATCATGTTATGGCGGAAACCTATTTTCAAGTATTACAGCCGTTGCTAAGTGAACAGAAATATCAGATAGCCGGCTTGATTCAGTATTATTCGAATCATAATCCTATTAGCAATGTGACAATTGATTTATCGGGCGATCAAATTGATCAGAAGGTATCCGGTTACAGCGGAATTTTTGCATTTGATGAGTTGCAAGCAGGCGGTGACTTTTTCGTTATTCCTGACAAAAGCAAGCTGAGTCGTTTTGATAATAACACAATTACAATTTTCAGCGCGGCTCTCACTTTAAGGCACGCTGTCGGAGTGGACACGCTGAATCCCTGGCAGCAATTAGCTGCAGATGTGGATGAAAGTGGAACAATCACCGCCTTTGATGCAGCTTTGATCGCCAGATATTCTGTTGAATTGGATGGATTAGAACAGGATTACGTCGGAGAGTGGCGGTTTGTGCCCGATTCCCTGACGTACGAAAATCTGGATGCGGATCATTTGGATGCGAATTTTACGGGGATTTTGTTAGGGGATGTTGCAGGGGACTGGTCATCTTCTGGTTTGTTTAGGACGGCAAATTCTCAAAACGTGTCAATCGGGGAAATTAAGTATTTATCCGATAATAGGTTTTCTTTACCGATAATTGTTAATGCTGATTCGCTATTGTCTTTTGCCGGAGAAGTTGAATTTTCGAAACAAAACCTCCGATTTCGGCGAGCAGAATTTTTTGAGAAAAATAATTGGCTCGTTAATTCCCGTTCGGGAAAAGTGAAATTGGGCTTTTATTCAGCAAAAGCTCTTGCGGTCTCTGATACTGTCGGGAGTCTGGAGTTTGAAATTATTAGCAATGAATATTTGTTAGCTGATGAAATAAGACTGAAATCTCAAATTAACCAGAGTAGAATTCAGTTGCAGAGAATAAGTCTGAATAGCCTGCCCGGCAATTTCACGCCATTGTTAACTGTGGGCGACAACTATCCGAATCCGTTTAATCCGACGACTGTCCTGCCCATTGATGTCAAGGTCGCGGGAACGCTATATGTGAAAGTTTTCAACACGCTGGGGCAGGAAGTGAAAGAGATTTATAGTCAGTCGGTCACGCCCGGACAATACAAACTGAGATGGGACGGCACGGACACTTTTGGAGTTGACGTTGCTGATGGCGTCTATATTTGTCGTTTTCAATTAAATGGGTTCATTCAAAACAAGCTGCTTGTAAAATTGAAATAATGCGCGATTATTTTTGCATGGAATAGTACGAAAATTAAATGCAGATGATCTGTCTCAGGGGATTATCATTAGATTTTTTGCCCAAAAATATGTAATGACAGCAGTTGCCCTTCTATTTTCCGGTGCGCTGGTTGCACAGGTGAAAATAATGCCTCTGGGCAATTCGATCACTATGGGGAGGCACGGAGAGCCAGCCGGCTATCGGGACGACCTGTCCCAAATGCTTGTCGATGAGGGTGTCAATTTTACGATGGTCGGCTCAAAAAATGATGGTACGGGATTTTATCCGTATCATGAAGGGCATAGCGGTTATCGCGCAGACGAAATATTGGCGAATTTAAATTATTGGCTTCTCCTCAATCCGCCGGACATCGTGCTTTTACACATTGGTACGAATGACATTAGCCAAGGTGAGTCCAATGAATCTACGATAATCGATATCGAAAACATTTTAGAGAATATCCATAACAGGGATCGTAACACGGTTATTTTGTTTTGTAATCTGATTCCCCGCTTTGACGAATACGAAAACCGCCCGCAGCGTACGGAAGAACTTAATGAAATGATTTTCAATTTGTACATAGAAAAACGTGCCATCGGCTGGGATATTCATTTTGTAGATCAAAATAGCGCGATCAGGCAAAATCCAAATTGGACTGCAGAGTGGATGGATGATTATGTGCATCCGAATGATGCCGGCTATCACGCTATGGCAGAGACGTTTTTTGATGCGCTATTGCCTTTGCTGACAGAACAAACATATCAGCTCGCCGGACATGTGCGTTATTATTCCAATCAAAATCCCATTGCTGATGTTTCGGTTCATTTGAGCGGAGGGCAATCTTCGCAAACTTCGACCGGTTCATCAGGTTATTTTCAATTCAGTGATCTTGCTGGTGGCGGAAATTTCTCCATCTGGACAGAAAAAAGTCCGTTGGATCGTTTTGCAAATAATACTATAACCATGTACAACGCCGCACTTGCTTTGCGACATGCTGTTGGCGTGGATACTCTCGATCAAAATCAAGTGCATGCTGCAGATGTAGATCGTAGCGGTACAGTTACAGCATTTGATGCGGCGCTAATTGCAAGATATGTAGTAGAGTTGGAGCCGCTGTCTGATGATCACGTCGGGGAATGGGATTTCATTCCTGGTGCGCGAAATTATGTAGATTTAGATTCTGATCATTCTAATGTTGATTTTACCGGAATTTTGTTGGGGGAAATTGATGGCGTCTGGTCAGGATCCGGTCTCACGAAAGAGGCTGGGGGTAATGAATTTTATTTGGGGGAAATTAAGTTCGATTCTGTAAGTTCTCTATCCATTCCGATCATCATTCAATCCGATTCATTGTTATCATTTTGTGGAGAGGTTTCCTACCAGGAAAGGAATTTACAATTTAAGGGAGTAAATTTTCCCGGGGCAGGTCCGTTGCTGGTCAATCATCGGCCAGGTAAAATTAAATTTGGATTTTATTCGGCGGACCCTGTCGTTGCGGATGAAATAATCGGCACTTTGAAATTTGAAATAATTACGGATGAAAGAAAATCTGACACTGATGTAAAGGTAAATTTTCAAATTAA
>NATN01000060.1 GCA_002085355.1 Candidatus Zhuqueibacterota bacterium 4484_87
GCCGCCCATTCCGATTGCCCTGGCGCCAACTTCAATGGATAAAAATGACGCTGCCGTTGTACCCACTTTTGAAACGTCATTTACAAACTGCTGCGCATTGCCCATTTGAAACAACAGCAGAAGAATTAAGACGATATTTGAAAACCTGATTTTTTTCATCTATTGAACCCTCCTCGCTACTTAATCACCGCAAATTTGCCGATATAATTTTCTCCGGAAGGCGTACTCACATGGAAAATATAGACTCCGTACGCTATTTCCATCCCGTCTTTTGTGAGCATATCCCATGACTGCGCTCCGTCATCAATGGGGCTGTCATGTTCGATTGTGTCCACCAAATATCCTCGCATAGTAAATATTTTAATTGTACATTTCGGCGGCAAATGGATGAAATCAAGCTTGTGCTTGCCGCGTCCCGAAGAATAAAAATGCTGCGGTTCCCATGAAGCGGTGACTACGTACGGATTCGGTACAACCGCAATGTTTTTCAGTGTTTCCTTTGCATGGGCAACGTTGTAATCAATGTACGGTCCTTTTGCTGTGAAAGTAAATTTATCCAAACCGGAGAAAGGCTTGTTCACCGCCAGAAAAAACATATCCCCTGCTTTTGGCTTAAACTTTTCCACAACGATTGTGTCCACAGGAATTTTAATGATTTCACCTTCTTTATCTTTGACCGGATAGCCGTATTCATTCAAAGAATCTCGCGAAACAATGATATTTCTGGGCGCACGGAATCGCGCTTCCCATGTTCCGCGTTTACGATTATTGACGTAAGTAATCGGCGTCAAATAATCCTGATCTGACAGAGTGGAATCCTTATCCGTATCAAAGAAAACAAAATCGGCGGTATCGCCTGTAGTGATATTAAAAACTCTGAAATTTGCCCATTTATTATTGGCTGATTTGGTGACGGCCGAATCATAAACTACAATCAAATAATCGTAGGGTACAGGCACACCTTGGTTAGAATATAAACTCACCTGATAGTCATAATTCGTTTTGGTCTGATACTGCTCCGGAATTTTATCATTCTCTCCGATGAAACCGTATTCTGCCAAATATCTCTGATGATCATCTCCAACCAACCAGCCACTTCGCTCCTGACTCGCTTCCAGTTTATGATTTTGCACTAGTACACGCAACCCATCGAAATAATCATTTCTGTCTTCTGAATTTAAAAATGGGCTATCGAAAATGGGGTAATACTGATAGCTCACCTCACCGTAGTATTTATCGCCGTTGCTGCTAATCGGCAAATCCCCGCCGGGAAGCACTCTGAAGTTACCCACCTTGAAGCCAACTTCAAAATCAACGCCTATTTGAAATTCGCGATCATCACCGGAAATTTTCACGGTCACCGATGACGGCACAATGTGGTTGCGATTCAGCAGCACAAAATTGGTATCCAGCTTCACTGTTTCCGTATAAAAGCGCGTATCTTTTACGAAAAAAGTGGTGTCAGTAATCACTTTTTTGCTACCTATCATTTCAAAATGACTGGAATCGTCGAAAAGAATCTCGTACTGAGCGCCATCAATAATTTTTGTCGGATCAATGGGATCAATGACGATCTCCCCTGTTCCTGAACCGGAGACTTGCACCACTGACCCGCTTTCCCTGCTCAACTGCGGCGGTGAAACATATCCGGCAGCAGGCGCATTGGGAATAATTTGCACACAGTTTACATCAAGAAAAGTCACTTCGCCGGAAGCGTCAAACTGAATTCTTTTTTCGCACACGGCGGGTGCTTTAGCCTGCAAACTGTCGTAATCAGACAACCCCCGACTGTAAAAATCATCGTAATACCCTTTATCATAAGAACAAACTGCGTAGTAGTATATTTGCCCGTTTTCTACCGGGCCTGCCCATGTTTGTCCTGAATCAACAAAAGTATATTGCAAACCGTTGTCATTCCCCATATTGAACTGAATGCCGTCCCGAGCAACAGGATGCGGTCCCTTCAATCCGTCAACCATATCAAACTGGGCAATTGGTTTGTTAAATGACTTGTTGCCATAAGTGTCCGTGCCAATGTAGCTCTCTAAAAAGCCAGGATCTGTCGCGCGATAAATAACGTAACCCTCAAAATCATAGCCATAAATCGGATCGCGGGACCCTTCAGCGCGTTTATCCCAATAAAGCGTAACTTTTCTGTCGCCCGGTACTGCAGTGACATTTGGTTTCAATGGTACTGCGGCGAAGTTATAGTCTGCATCGTAAATTTGCTGCATAGTCATGGCATTTCTGACCAGATCATCTCTGTCAGCTCCCATCACCATACTAATGGCAAATTTCCGCCGCGAATCTTTTTCAGGTGCCGGAGGCAGTGAAAAATAACCGGAACCGTAATGCATAACAATATCCACCTGATTCATCGCCTTGGAAAAGCTGCCGGGAATAGTTTGCGACCAGAGTTTTTCATCCTCGCCCAACTCAATTAAAGAAGTTCCCCAATCTGCGCTGAGGAAACTTGTCAGTCCGATCTGATCGCTTTCGTCATTATCTGTATATTCAAAATTTGGTTCGCCGCGATCAGGAACACCATTCCCTTCTGTGCCGTCCCGATCTGGGCCCGGATAATCCGGATGTTCAGGGCCTATTCCATCACTGCCGATGTCATCAATTTTGGGGTCCCAATCATGATCATTATCAATTCCATCATCCTGGCTCTCATCCCACGGATTACCGTCCGCACCAATCAACCCATCGCCATCATCATCAATGGCATTGAGAGGGTCTCCGGGTGATTCCAAAAATTTCCAGCCAAAATATCCGGGACTAAATCCGCCATCCGCCGGCGTCCACAAATCCTTATCCCACTGATATACAATATCTTCATTTTTATTAAATTCAGACAAATCATCTTTATTATCTTCCTGCTCGCCGATGTCCGCATCGCCGTACATGCCGAAAAGTGTTTTCTCGTACAAATATTTTCCGGTATTTGTAATCCAAAACGTAAAAATAATGATATCCTCCGCCTGCGGATCAGCCCATTGATAACCACGGACTTCCACTTCTAAACCCAGGCCTCTTTTGGAAGAATCGTTGGGATCCGGATAAAATTGAAATTCATCATTGGCGTTATCATTCATTCGGTAGTATGATTCCTGAGAAGCGCGCGCATAGGCGCCATACTGCCCATTCCAAAACGGAAGCCCGGAACGAGGATCCACCCAATCGGGCCGATCAGGCCAACTCCAGGGCCAGCTATCAGGCTTTCCGTCATCGTCTTCAGAACCCATGTGTGCCGGAACACCGTCCGGGCCATCGTTATCTTCGGAACCCTGGGCGTTGTACATGGCAATGTAATCCTGATTGGGATCAAAATAACCGGGAATTGGCTCAAAACAATACTGGTACTCACCTCCCGGCGCCATGTCCGCTCTGCCCGTATGCCCCAAGCCGTCACTGAAAATGTGCCGCCGTTGTCCGTAAGCATCAAAAACTTCAGCACCAACAAAAGGACAAAATTCAGCGAAATAGCTGTGTCCTGATCCCTTAGGCCAGATTCCTGACACCAATCGATTCGAGTCTTCAAACCAATTACCAATATTCCCATAATTAAAAAATACTGTCAAAATATTGTTACCATCATGAATCCCGCGCCTGCGGTGCTCATGGCCCAAAAGCTTGCCAAATTTTTTCACAGATTTTCCTTTTTCACCGGCAGCAAACAGATTCAAATTCAGAATCATAAGTAAGCTTAGCGTGAAAATCAGGCAATTCATTAACTTTCGCATTAATAACCTCCGCCATAATTTAAAAAGCGAAAAAATCTTTTTTAATCCGATCAAATTTTTAAAATGAAAATGCAACTCCAGCCCGAATGCTTCGCGGCGCTGAATAATAATAAGGTCTCATAAAATATTCATTCACTGAATTGGGGCCGGGGCTATCCGTCGTGCGCAATTGCATTAATGAATAATCCGCACTGCCTGTGTCAGAATAGACATACCTTTCATTCTTACGATCCAGCACATTGTAAATATTGCAAAATAAAATAAATCGGAAATTATCGTAATTGATATTTTTATGCATCCGGAGATCCAGGTTATAATTTGCAGGTTTTCTGCCGCTATTCTGAAAAACGGTCTGCAAATTTTGAAATCCCTGAATACCCGTGCTCGTCGGAGTATAAGGCAATCCACTCCCGTACTGACCGACGAAACTAATTCCCCAATCACTTGGCTTGGAAATATTCAAAGAAAAATTCACTGTATGCCGCTGATCCCAGTTAAGCGGGACAAGCTGTTTTTCCGGTTCGCGTCCGGCCTGATTGTCATAATAAGCGGTGTTCGGATCGGAAGCATTTCCCTCAGCAACAGAGTAGGTGTAGTCGATGGCACCAGAAATATAACTTGAATACCTCTTCTTCAAACTGACAGTTATTCCCTTCACATTCGCATAGTCGCGGTTAATGTAAAGCGCATACATATCCTGACTGTATGTTTTGTAAATCTCTGTACCCAGCCAATTACGAATATCTTTGTAAAAACCGGTAATATCAATAGCAATGTTATCTGACAATTGTTGTTGCAAACCAATTTCGTAACTCACTGTCCGCTGTGGCTTCAGATCTGCATTCCCCATCAGACTACCTGCCTGCCCCGTACTCAGAGCAACTTCGAATTCTGGATTTGTATAGAGGTAGCTGTAATTGGGAATCTGCAAAAAGTGACCATAAGAGATATGAATGACTCCCCTGTTTGTGATCGGATAAGCAATCCCGATTCTCGGACTTATCTGGTACTTGGGCGTAGTGCCTTCGAACCAGCTCAAATTTCCTCGTGAGATTGGATTTCCCGTTGTCGTGTCAACCAAAGTGACATTTGAGAGATATTGCGGGGATTCCTGTTTCTCCGAGTTCAAAACCAACAACCGGATAGAGTTATGATTTGCTCCCATCGGTTCGCCCGTATTCGGATCAATGATTGTCTGTTCTCCGGTCGCGGGATCAATACGCACAGGTACCTTCACTCGTTTGGTGCCCTGGTCTGTCACAGCATCCAAAATAGCGTATTTGTTGGGTTTCCATAAATTCGGATCGCGATAATCAGTCAAAATTTTGCTGTTGGGGTCAAAATACTCAAAACGAATGCCGAGGTTCACAATCATATCTTTAAGCTCAATTTTATCTTGCACATAACAAGAAAAGTCGCGCGGATAATTCGAATAACGATCGTGGGAGAGAAGCGTCACATCCGGCACTTTGGGTTCCCAGTTTGTGGTGCGATCAATCAGAATGCTGAAACTATTCAAAAACAGTTTGTTCCAGCGAGCCTGCACACCTGCTTTCACCTGATGTGTCTTGTTGACCTGGCTGGTAATTTCGGCTTTCACTAAATTGGTCAATGTAAACCGATCGTAATGTCCGAGACTCATGCCGCCCATATAGAAATTGTAAACCCCTGCCCGATCAAATCGTTTACTGGACACATATCTCGGATCGTAAGGATCTGCATAAACGTATGATTCTCCCTGATTGAAAAAATTGGAATACTTCACGCTGTAAAATGTATTCGGGCTCAGCGTATGCGTCCAGGTGAGAATTTGGCTGATCCCGTTCTTGTAACCCGTCGTTCTGCCATCCGGATCATATTTGAAACGGTGAGAATAGGATTGGCCCCGATCCCGCTCATAAAACAAGCTATAAGTAACCTTCATATTGGGTTTCAAATTATACGCTAATTTAAGTTGGGTACTGAGTTGCCTGTTTTTGCTCATGGGCACCAGTTCGCCGTTTCCTGTTTCCTGAATAATCCAGTCTGCTGGATTTGTACCAATATATGAGTTTGAATCGGACGGGCTATAGCGTCGAATACCATACAAATAGCCGTTATTTTGGTAAAGCCTTCCTGAAATGAAAAATGTCAGTTTATTGTCTGTATAAACAACAGGGCCACTCAAACTCCATTGATAGTCCTGAATTGAAAACGGATTAATTTCATCAATATTCATAAAAGTCTCATCGTGCGTGCTGAAATAATCCCCGATATAAGAACGAAGCTCGCCGCGATATTTGGAACCACCCTCTTTAGTGACAATATTCACCACGCCCGACATCGCCTGACCATATTCGGCATTGAACGTTCCGCTCACAAGCTCTAACTCCTGAATGGCAGAATTTTCCACAGTCACAGCCATGCTTGATGAATAGGGATCGGTCACAGAGACACCGTCCACCATGTACGCTACTTCATTTGAACGACCGCCGCGGATGTGCATTTCTCCGCCGCTGCCCCGAACAACGCCAGCCTGCAACTCTAAAACCTGATAGAAATTTTCCACCGGCATTTTTTGAATTTCTTGTGTTCCGATAATTGCCCGACTGGAAGTAATGTCCTTTTGAATCAGAGGTCGCTCCGCAACGATTGTCACCTCTTTTCCCATGTCCAGCACAGTGGTTTTGAGTTCAAAATTCACTGTAGTGGTCAAATTGACACTGACGCGGACATTGGTCACGCGCATCGCTGAGTAGCCGATCATCATCGCCTTCAGAGTATAAATACCCGGAGGCACATTGATGATAATAAAATTCCCTTCCAGATCAGTGGCTGCACCCATGTTGGTACCTTCTATTATCACATTCGCTCCGGGAAGCGGCTGTTTTGTGTCGCCGTCAACCACAATGCCTGTGACCTTCCCGGTCGTCCCAGCGTGAGCAAAAGAAACGAATAGCAATAAAATTAAAAGACTAAATAGACTTTTCCCTCGCATGTCAGAACTCCTGATTTTGGAATTATTTAAAATGACAGCCCGATTCCACCTTTTATCATCACGCCGCTGTAGTCAATTTCTTTGACTTTCAGATCATCAAAGGCTGATTCCGGAATTTCAAAATAATATTTTCTGTCTTCAGTGTATTTGACATCGTACTCCGGCGCTTGTTTTCCCTCTACTTTGACAATCGGAGTGAATTTCCTCGTGTAAAAACGCCAGTCTTCATCATTGATTTTGGCTTTTGCAAAATTATAACCAATTTCAAAATTAATCGTCACAATGCCAAATTTAACGTTCGTTCCGGCGGAAACCTGAAAACTGAAGGGATTTGCATTCGCCTGAATATTGCTGATTATATTCAATGACAATGGGTTTGGCTCAATGGAAAGAGAATCCCAGACTGCATCGCCTCTCAGTTGAGTCAGCCCATATTTATCAGCAATTTCAGATTTAATTTTTGAAAAATTGAATCCAACGCCTGCACCGCCATAAACTTCAAAATTCTCCCGCCACGGGGAAATGGGCAAGTTGAAATTGAGGGACAAAATGGTGGGGAAAATAGCTATTTTCTGAGTCACAGAGACTTGATCCTGGACTTGATAACCATAATTGGGCCAAAAATCTTCCTTCCCCTGATTTTCAGCAGAAAAACTGCTGCTTGCCTCACTATGAAAGCTGGAAACGGTAAAAGATAAATTCAGGTTTTTATTGAAAAAGTAGCGCATGCCGACATGATACATCATATCAGAAGCGAGATAATTCTCTCCGGAAGCCAGATCGTAGCCACCCAGATCTGAATAACCTGATTCTAAAGCGGTCAACTCTCCGTTTTTCACTATTTGGAAATTGTGAAGGTCCGCTGCACCTGTCTCTCTAATCGCAGCGTTGAAATTTCGGAAAGCGTTATTCCAGTTTTTCAATGATGGCTGAAAATATCCCGCTCCGGCGAAAATCTCAAAGCGTTCGGACAGCTTGCCTGATGATTTTCCGGACGGCATAGAACCATTCGAAAAAGGAGTGAAGGCATTGCCCAGACTCGCCAATGCGAAAAAACTCACGATCAGCCAGAGAATTCCTTTTCGTACCATTGTCATCCTTCCACTTCTGTTTACCAAATTCAGATTGATTTGCTATTTGAAGAACGATGGAAACTTCTCTTTTGCTACGCTAAAACTCGACGCTCAAAGAAAAACGCTGCGTATTTTGCAACCTGCCAAAATCCGCATAGGCGTAATCCAGCTTCAGCACAACGCCCCGGGCAACTTCGTATTGTACGCCGAGTCCCACATTTGAAGGCACTACATTATTGCTTCCTTCTCCGGAAAAAACGCCGCCTCGCTCATTGTCGTCCAGAAACAGCGCCTGCCAGCCCAAGCGAATGAAGCCCCAGTCATAAAAAGAATATTCCATTCCCAGGTTAACATATTCGGAATTATCGCTGGGATGAAGTGCATCCACGGCAACCATCAAAGCGTTGTTTTCCGTCCGAAAAGCATCCATGGCAACGCCGACGCGAAAAGTAATCGGCAAAGACCACGGATCCATTTGCAATTGTGCAGGAAGCTGATCATTGCTGCCATTGGCATTGGGATTGATGTCAATGTACTCTTTAGCGTCACGTCCTGCCATTTTCATTTTCGGGCCGAAATTTGTGATGCTCATACCAATAGTCATCCCGTTAAATTGCGTTTTAAAAAGCGTTCCCACATCCACGGCAAAACCATTGGAAGCCATGTGCCAAATATTTTGTCTGATGTACTTGAAATTGAAACCAATGGAAAATCGGTCAGTCAGGCTTCTGGCATAAGCAATGCTTCCGGCAATGTCGCTGGCGGAAAACAATTCGCCTGTTCCTTCCGGTTGCAACTCAGTGCGCACTTTCATCTCCCCCATGGTAACGGAAGTCACGCTGACACCGATAGTACCCATTGCCCCCATATCAATTGCGATGCCGGCATAGTCAAAATTAATATCCGCCAGCCATTCGCTATGCATAAGGATTGCTTCATTATGATGAAGACGGCTTAATCCTGCCGGGTTCCAATAGAGCGCTGACACGTCATTGGCAACAGCGACAAAAGCACCGCCCATTCCTACTGCCCGGGAACCAACGCCGATTTTCAGAAACTGCGCCGCTGTGGTTCCAACCTTGGAAACTCCAAAGCTCATGGAAAAGGAGAGCAGCAACGCGATCAGTATGAAAATTAACTTTTTCATTCAAAAGCTCCTGATATTTTTATTTTTTATGTACAATTTTGGTAATATCACTTTATCACAGCAAATTTTCCGATAAATTCACCCACGCCCGGTGCATCCACATGGTAAATGTAAATCCCATACGCAATGTCCATTTGATCCTTGGACAGCAGGTTCCACGATTCCGATCCATCCTCAAATGGACTGTCATGGTACAGAGTTTTCACCAGTTCTCCGGCAAGAGTGTAAATTCTCACCGTACACTGTGCCGGCAAATGGATGAAATAGAGCAATCGGTCGCCGCGCCCGGAAATTAAATTGGGTTTGATTTCATACTCTGAAGCTGCTACGTACGGATTGGGAACCACCGCAATATTTTCCAGCGTTTTCCTCGCCTTTTTCGGCTCAATGTACGATCTTTTTGTCGTAAAGCGGTAAACGTCTTTTGCAGTGAATGGCTTCTTCGTATGGATAAGAAAAATATCCCCTGGTTCCGGCGGTACTTTTTCCACAAAGATCGTATCGACGGGAATCCTGATTTTTTCGCCTTCTTTGTCGTAAACAGGATAGCCTTCAACTGTCAACGAATCGACCAGCACAATGCTGTCTCTCGGCGCCATAAATCTCGCCTGCCATGTGCCTCGCGGCCTATTATTGACAAAAATGAGCGGGAAAATAATATCCCCGTTTGAGATCGCAGAATCTTTATCGGCATCCTGAAAAACAAACGGCGCCTCAGTGCTGTCAGTGACGTTCAGCACAAAAAATTTACACGGCTTTTTGTTGTAAGAGATCGTGGCAACCGTATCGGTCAGTACAATCCAGTAATCGTAAGGTACGGCAATTCCCTGATTGGAATATTTAGAAACTACGACGTTGTAATTACTATTCCCTTTTATGAAACCCGTGCCTTCTTGATCGATAGTTAAAGGATCGTCGTTTACCAAAATTCTGAATCCGTCAATAAACGGGTTGTTATCCGTGCCATCAACATAAGGAGAATTTGCAATTAAATAATATTGATATTTGACATAATAAACCTGATCAATGGGCATCTGATCCGAATCTTTGATGAACGTTGCCCATCGCACTGAGTCAATCGGCACCGGCGGAACTACCGTCGTATCCCACGCCGTATATTCATAGCGAATTGAAACAGGCACTAATTCTGAAATCACAATACTTTCATCCCACAGATTGAATGTCTTTGATTCAGAAGTGCTGTCATCAAAATTAATTTTATAAACGTGATTGTCTTTCACCCTGGCTGGATCCAGAAAAGAAATATCAATTTTTCCTGTAGCCGGCCCGACATGGTCAATCTTATCATTCTCAACTGAAGGAGGTACATATCCCGCAGCAGGCGCCTGAGGCGTGACAATCGCTGTGTTTACTGTCGGCAGATAATTTCCCGAAAACGGAGGATACTCGTCAAATTCCCAGGGACACTCCGTCGGAGAAATATCAATGGAATCACCGTGATCAAAAGAAACAACAGCGTAATAATAGGTCTGGCCATTGACTACAGTTGTATCTACCCAGGAATGCTGCAAGCTGGACGTATCGTCCTTGCCCAGGAAAAAGTGAATCCCGTTTTCCGTTTCCACAGGATGCGGGCCGAACCAACCATCGCCTGGCACATTGAATTGGGCAATGGGTTTGTACAATGTCGGATTTCCTTGCGCGTCAGTAATGACATAAGCATCACTCAAGCCAGGATCAGTTCCGCGGTAGATATTGTAACCTTCGAAGTCGTATCCCTGAATCGGATCACGAGATTGTTCAGCAAAATCATCCCAATAAAGAGTGACCCTGCCGTCGCCGGCGACAGCGGTGACTTTTGGTTTTTCTGGTGCTCGCGTGAAACGGTAACCTTCATTATAAATTCTCTGCACCGTTTCGGCACTGCGAAATAAATCGTCCACATCATAGCCGAAAAACAATGTAATGGAAAACCGGCGTTTGTCGCCAGGTCCCATTTTAATCGGGCCTGATCCGTACTGGAAGACATTATCCTTTGGCGTCGCTAAATCAGTCGTATCAAATACACCGGAAACCATCTTCGCCCATGTTGCTTCGTCCTGCGCCGGCGTCATGCTTGCATATTCATACACAGCAAAGGAAGTTAATCCGATCTGATCAGCCTCGTCAAGGTCAGTCTCGTCAAAATTAGGCTCACCATGAGTCGGGATGCCGTCTCTTTCACCGAAATCCCATTGTTCATTTCCGTCCTGAATGCCGTTTCGGTTAATATCTGCATCTACACCGTCCGCGCCGACATCATCAATCTCCGGGTTCCAGTCATGATCATTATCAATGTTATCCTGCATGGATTCATCGACTAAACCGTCCTCATCATTATCTTTATCGTCATAAGGTTCGCCAGGGCTCTCCAGATATTTGTAAGCCAAAAGTCCGGGGCGCCACGCATTGGGTCTGCCGCGAAAATCTTTGTCCCAAGCATAAACTAAATCAAACTTTGTATCCCAAGCGCCGACATCATCGTCATAATCAGAGGATCCTCCAATGTGCGGATCGCCGTACATTCCCAGGTAAACTTTCTGCAAAGTATCAGCGCCGACATT